>JAUUYK010000002.1 GCA_030588285.1 Kiritimatiellales bacterium | reverse complement strand
GTGGAAGGTACGGTGCTGGGCACGCTCGTTATGCCATTTTGCTCGGGTATGGGAAATATCGTCTTTGCCGTGGTATTGGCCATGAATCAGGGGGATGGCGACGATGTGCTCGTGAATTGTCTCTTTAATAATGTCACGAACCTAACCCTATTGATCGGCGCTCCAGTTTTAATCTGGAGTATGGCGAGTATTCCCCGAAAAAAGAGTTCTGCCGCGGTGCGGGAGCATAAAATGGGTCGATTATCCCTGTCGCTCAATCTCGTGGCTGCGCTCTTCTTCTCGCTCTTTCTTTGGTTGCTGGCTACGGATGGAATTCTGACCCGAATGGACGGGTTTATCCTCATTGCCCTATTTGTATTCTGGCAATGTTTTCATCTGTACGATGTGAAGAAAACCAATCTGCTCAAAAAGAAGGCCTATCCCAAAACGCTCCCGCTTGAAATTGGTTTATTGATGGTTGGAGCCTTCGTTATCTTTGTGAGTACGGATTGGCTTGTGCAGTGGTTTCAGTCGTTGGAAGGTACCATGATGCCACCTCGCTTGCTCGGATGGATGAGTGGGATTTTAATGGTTTTGCCGAATGCATTATTGGCATTTTATTACGGGGCTAAAGACCGGATGGATGTGGTTTATACCTCGCAGTCGGGCGATGCCCATATCTGCATTCCGCTCTGCATTGGGATTTTTGCTGCATTTCGGTCCATCCCCGCGACCGCCTTTTTACAGCAGTCATTGCTGATTCTAATGGGACTGAGCGCGATCCACCTTCTTTTTGTGGTAACGATTGGTCGATTGCCGCGTATTTTTGCGGCACTCTTTCTGGCCGCATTCGGAGTTTTTCTGTGGCTGGGGATTTGTATGTAGTTTCGCCTTTGGGAGGCTCGTCCGGTGTGGCTAGGCCCGGGGAGAAGGCTATATGTCTTCTATCGGATCGGCGATGAAGGCTTCGAGGAGTTCTGAAAAATGGATTTGGCTCGCTTTCCATTTGGGGTTGCTGGTGATCTCTCCGGTACTTTTTTCCGTATTGTTAAATAGGATAAAGAGATTTTTTCCGGCGCAGATATGGGCATCAAAGCCGGAGCCAAAGCCTTCGTGGGAAAATGCAAAGTCGCCGATGTGAGTGTTTGCGGGATCGAGGGTGTCGCGCAAGGCGGCGATATCCGTTTCGAAATCGGCAAGGAAGTCGGCTTTTCGTGTTCCGCCATATTCAATTAATTTCCAGCCCGCTCCCGTTTTTTCCACGAGTGCCCATTCGTCGAATACCGGTTCGCCGATCTGGATTTCTAGCCGGTTCATGGCCGTTTCAATTCGGGTTTTAGCGCTGCTTGTATTCATAGTCCAATCCGTGGAAGTTGTTTTTGGATCATTCTAATGAATTTACCTGCTGGCTCAAGACGAGGTTGGTTAAATGTGGTTTGACTCAGTTTTGGATATGCTTATAGTCGACCACTTATTTTTATAAGACGTTAACTAAAAGGAGTTAGATTATGAATAAATTAACGATCAAAGATCTCGATATTCAGGGAAAGTGCGTGCTGATGCGCGTCGATTTTAATGTTCCCGTAAAAGAGGGCGTGGTGGGGGATGACACCCGTATAAAAGCGGCTCTCCCTTCCATCAATTATGTGCTTGGAAATGGGGGCTCGCTGGTGTTGATGAGTCATTGCGGTCGCCCGAAAGGCGAAAAGAATATGGAGTTCACGCTCAAACCCGCTGCGGATCGTCTCACCGAGTTGGTTGATGCCAAGGTGACTCTCGCTCCCGATGTGATTGGCCCCGAGGTTAAAGCGCTAGTTGATGCCTTACCCGCCGGTGAGATTCTGGTGCTTGAAAATGTCCGCTTCTATAAAGAAGAAGAGGGTAAAGGGTGTTCTGCTGAAGAACAGAACGCCTTCGCTAAAGAACTGGCCTCGTTCGGCGATGTTTATGTTTCCGATGCCTTTGGCACCGCGCACCGTGCGCATGCATCCATGGCTGTGGTCACCAAATACATCGATCAATGTGCGGCAGGGTTGCTGCTCGAAAAGGAGATCGAATATCTTGGAAAAACCCTCGAAGCCCCTGAAAAACCTTTTGTAGCCATTATTGGTGGGGCCAAGATTTCCGGTAAGATCGATGTCGTCGTTAACCTGATGGATAAGTGCGACGCGATTTTGATCGGCGGCGGCATGGCCTATACCTTCTATAAAGCGCAGGGCATTGCGATTGGCGGATCGCTCGTGGAAGACGATAAGGTTGAGCTCGCTGGACAAATTCTTAAAAAAGCAGCAGAGGCGGGCGTTAAGCTGATGCTGCCCGTTGATAATCTGGTGGCCGATGCCTTTTCTGCCGATGCGAATATCAAGGTGGTTGAAGGCGATATTGAAGACGGTTGGATGGCGCTCGATATCGGGCCAAAAACAATTGAACTGTATTGCAACGAAGTGGCTAAGGCTAAAACAGTGGTTTGGAATGGTCCGATGGGCTGTTTCGAAATGGCTCCGTTTGCAGCGGGCACCTTCACGGTTTGTGAAGCCGTGGCAAAATCCGATAGCATTAGCATCATCGGTGGTGGGGATAGTGTGGCGGCGGTTAACCAGTCTGGTGTTGCTGATCAGATGAGCCATGTTTCCACTGGTGGCGGTGCATCCCTCGAATTTATGGAAGGTAAGCAACTTCCGGGCATCGTGGCTCTAACGGATAAGTAGTCGACATTTAGGTGTTTAAAGAAGCGATGTTCTCATCGCTTCTTTTTTTTGCCTCCCGTTACTCACGCGATGAGGGCGGTATATTTGCGAAGTCCAGTCCATAAAAAAAGGCGATCCATTTGGATCGCCTTTTTTAGGTTCGCGGATGAACCGCTTAGAACTGAAGGGTAATTTTTCCGCTGAAGATGTGTTCACTATAGGTGGAAGAGAACAGACCATCATAGTCGAATTCAAATTTCGTGCTCTGGAATTTCCAGCTCCAGATATCAAATCCAGCACCTAAGCGGAACAGGTCTTCATCCCGTGGGCGAACAGCTGATGGGCCAGTAACGCCGCCGATCGTGTACATGAAGCTATCGGGATCGGGATTGAATTCGTGTAGCCAGTGAACGCGTACTTCAGGAATGAGAGCCAAACCTTGGGAGAGCCAATCTATCTGGTGTTGCGACGCGAGGTTCAAACCAACTGAACCGAGGAATGATTGCGCATCATATTCCTGAACGGTTCCGGTTCCAATATTGGAGACCCGATCGAATGATTCTTGAGTGAAGAATGAACTCAGCAAGGAGGCTTCTGGGGTTAAACTCACCTTTTCTCCTAACTCAAAGTTCATGCCGCCCCCGACATAAACGCTGTAAATGTCGGAATCAAACTCATTTCCTTGCAGGGATATCCCATTTTGTTCTTTGTTTTTGGCAAACCCATAGGTTGCTGCCAGATCAACAAAGATTCGTTCGCCACCGATGGTGGAGTAGATGGATCCGAAGGTCGTTTCAACATCGGCCTGATAGGCTGATCCCGCATCAAGGTCCGTTCTAGAAAAACCACCGGCTAACCCGACCAGCAGGTTCTCGAAGCTTTTGTCCACTCCAATAACGGAACCCCATGAGCTGGAGTCATACGCGGAAAAATGATCGGTTTTGTCTTTATTACCAAATGAGCCGTACGCCCGGATCCAGCCCTGCATGGTATTGCCTTCAGCATCCGGCCCAGCCGCGCCGACAGGTTGTGTGTTTTTGCCCCGTGTGGGTTTCGTGGAAGCAAATCCATTCATGGATCGGTACTCTGTACCGCGAGCCGCAATTTGTTGGTTGACCTGCTGGTTAACCTGGAAGGAAGATTCCGAAACATCGGGAAGTTGCGAGAGGGTATAGCGGAACATGGACGCTCCGCTTTCTCCACTGCCGTTCAAACTTAGGAATGCGCTTTCAGACGTTTGGTTGGTGTCCGTAATCATTCCGTCGACGGTAACAAGCAGATCGTTGTTTAGATCGCTCAGCGATGAGTTGGTTAGCGAGTTATACGCGTACTCGACTTGAATTCCGCCTACGTCTGCAATGTTGGTGACCGCAGTGAGCCAACCCAGGTTTACATTAACCATCTCGGCCAGCGCGTTGGTTCCGTTAGTAACAACAGTGCCGGTTGAGATTTGAACCGTTCCCGCTGCTGTACTGGATACGCCGGATAGATTAATTCGGGCCGTTGAGTTTGTGAGGATAAGGTTGGCATTGAGACTGCCGATTTTAGCCGTATAAACTCCATTGCTATCGCTGATCGATGAATATCCTACGGTGACCGAAGCATTGTCCCCGATGACGAGGTTGTTGGTGCTGGAAGAAACCGTTCCGAGTCCGACGTTAATCGAGGAGCCCTTGGAAAGATGCGCGCCTTGACTGAAGAAGAGGGTGCTGTTTGTTCCATAAAGTGAGAAGTTTGCATTTTCAGCCGTGACCAGTTGGTTTGAACCAATGAAGTTCATCGCACTTTCGGAGCCAATCTCTACATTAGAAAAGAAGGAGCCTTGCGCATCGTTCGTAAGGACGACATCAGCACTTCCTTCCAATAATAAAAAATCACCGGAATAGGTCGCTTCATTTTGAACGGCGATGGTTGCAAGTCCGGCTCCGACAACAATGATGTCACCGGTGATTTCCCCTCCATTAATATCAAGAGACTTAGCGTCGACGTTATTAAACAGGATGTTTCCGTCAATGAGCGTGCCATCCAGGGTGTCGTTAATTTCTACATCCGAGTTGTATGCATGGATACCGATTTGACCCAGTTGGGTTTTCCCAGAAACTCGACCGCCAAGCCCCCCCGAAAAGGTGCCGCCATTGATTGTTAGTTTATCTCCGAGGGCATATATGCCAGCCCCTCCGTAAGCGTTAGCGGAAGCGCCATCAGCCGTTCCGCCTTTTCCTCCGACAAACGTGCCGCCATTAATCGTAAGTTCGGTTCCTCCAAAATAGATTCCGCTTCCGCCGAAGGCATATGCTTCGCCATCTCTGGCCAGTGCAATGCCGCCTTGACCACCGGTATACTTTCCTCCCGTAATGGTAAGTTCGCCAATGCCCATTATCCCATTTCCTCCGGTTGCGTCTGCATAGCCGTTGTCTCCATCTACGGTCGCCCAACCCCCGATACCTCCGGTTGCTTTAGAGTCGGTTAGGGACATTGTTCCTTCCTTGTTTTTGAGAAGTCCGCTTCCGCCGCCAGCGTAGGAAGAGGCATTGTTTTCGCTTACCCTAATCGTATTGTTAGTAGCCCAGTACTCGACTTTGACCACTTCTGCAGATCCGCCGGCTCCCCCTATAAAGGTGGAATTCGTAAGTGCTCCAGAGGACTCGTCGATGAAGGTCGCTCCATGGGAGCCGAAAACGAACACGCGGGCATTATCTCCGCCGATTTTTGCCTTGCCACTTTTGCTACCGATAAAGGAGTAGTTCGCGCCGGTAATGTCTGTTGTGCCCTTAATGAATGCGCCAGAAACTCCGGATGCATAGGCTTTTAAATCAGTGACGTTATTGGTGATTGCGTTATCTAAAGAAGAGATTGAACCCTGACTGGCTATAAAAGAGATATTCCCACCATCAATCGTGGCATCTCCTCCCGCATAAAGTCCGGTACCTACATTGTAGCCGACCGCTGAAGCCTGGTAGACCATGTCCGTGCGCTCACGCGAGTTCGTAATGACTAAGTCGCCTTGGTACACAAGTACTGCCGATTTTCCTTTACTGCCTGCTGTAAACGATGCGCCGTCTATTGTGAGTGTGTTGACTTGACCTGCGATAAGGGCTTCTTTTCCCGCATTGTAGGTTCCGCCTAGAACTTCTATCGAGCCTACTTTTGTCCTGTTTCTATCACCCTGGAGCAACAACGCGTACCCTTTGGTGGTAATGGTTACGTTAGGATCAAGAATAATCTTTGTGGTCTGATTATCGCGGAAATCACTTCTTGGGCTTACGGAAAAAGAACCGCTGGCATCTTCATGAACGTAAACAACGGTGTCTACTTTGTTTGAGCCCCGGCTGAACTCAATTTTACCGCTAGAGGTACTATTGGTAGATCCCCATTCATATTCGAAACCGATATATGCGTCATCCCTTCTATCACTATAAGCTTTAGAGCCTGCGAAGTATTTAGTGGGGGATTTTTTATCGTATCTCCACCAATCTACAGTATTTATTATGTCGGTGTAATCGGTCCCTCTGTAGCCAGCAGCGAATGTATTTAGTGCGATGGCCATTATAAGATAGACGGTTAAATGCTTCTTCATTTTTAATCCCCTCAGTAGTTAATCGAAATTCTTTCTCTATAAAAAGACGCCACAACGTACCTGTTGAACTGGTGTGGATCAAATTATTTCGCTGGAAAAAATTATTTTTTGTAAAATATAACGTATTTCGGTAATTGCGGTTGCTTTACTTAAGGGAGGTGAGATCGGCGTAAAATCGCGCCGTTTAGTCCGTCGCTCCGCTTATAAAGTTCGTTTTAGTTTATGAGCTCTCAGGTTAATAGACGTTTTAAAGGGCCGTACCTTTCGAATTTGGCGCGTCTGCCTGCTTGTCAATGATAGGGGCAGTCGCTACATTCCTCGCTTTCAATTTACGTGACCCGTCGTAAGGCAATCCCTAGTAGATAGCCCGTAACACAAACTACAAACCCTTGTTTTGAGAGGCCAGCCATGTTTTCAGCGATTACGAGTAAAGTCAGTTTTCCAGCGATGGAGGAGGAGGTTCTTCTATTTTGGAAGGATCGGAATATTTTCGATAAATCGTTGGAAACGCGAAAAGATAATGAGGAATTTGTATTTTATGATGGTCCCCCGTTCGCGACCGGTTTGCCGCATTATGGCCATCTGTTGGCAGGAACGATTAAGGATATTATTCCGCGTTATCAGGCCATGCGCGGTCACTATGTTTCCCGACGTTTTGGTTGGGATTGCCACGGTTTACCGATTGAGGCGTTGGCGCAAGAAGCGCTTGGTTTGGCGGGTGCTCCGGCGATTATAGAGGCTGGGGTCGATGTATTTAATGAACAGTGCCGTTCGATGGTTACCAAATATGTGGAAGATTGGGAGAAAACCGTCACCCGCATGGGGCGTTGGGTTGATTTTGAAAATGACTATAAAACAATGGACACTCCATTTATGGAGACCATCTGGTGGGTTTTTTCTCAACTTTGGAAGCAGGATCGCATCTATAAGGCTCATCGAATTATGCCTTACAGCTGGAAACTCAATACGCCACTCTCCAATTTTGAGGCGGGGCGCAACTATCAAGATGTACAGGATCCGGCGGTTACGGTTGCGGTTAAGCTACTCGATTTTGAGTTTGAAAATGCCAGTGCATTAATTTGGACGACTACGCCGTGGACACTCCCGTCGAACCTGGCCATTTGCGCCGGCCCGAATGTGGACTATGTTGCGCTCAACGATGTGGAAGCGGGACGGGTCTTCCTCTTGGCCGAAGCGCGGGTTTCGGCCTACTATAAAAAGGAAGAGGAATACGAAATTCTTAAATCCTTTAAAGGCGCGGAGCTTAAGGGGCTGAAATACGAACCGATTTTTGATTTTTTTGCGGACAACCCAAACTCCTTTCAAATCCTCAACGATGATTTTGTGTCGACCGAAGATGGAACGGGTATGGTGCACATGGCTCCGGCCTATGGCGAAGACGACTATCGCATTTGCCGCGATGTTAATATCCCATTGGTTGATCCACTCGATGAAAACTGCGTTTTCACGAATCAGGTGCCGGATTATGCCGGTCAGTTTTGTAAGGAGGCCGATAAGGCCATTATCAAGGCTTTAAAGGAAACAGGAAAACTGATTCATCAGTCCACCATTCAGCATAGCTATCCCTTTTGCGAGCGCACGGATACGCCGCTGATTTATCGCGCGATTGATGCGTGGTATGTCAAGGTGGAAGATCTTCGCGAGCGCATGCTTAAAAATAATGCCGAGGTGCACTGGACGCCGGACTATGTCGGCGAAAAACGGTTTGCCAACTGGCTGGCCGATGCTAAGGATTGGAACATTAGTCGCAATCGCTTTTGGGGGTCGTGCATTCCGCTGTGGGTCAATGTGGATGATGAATCGGATATTATTTGCATTTCTTCCATTGAGCAGTTGGAGGAGTTGTCCGGTGAAAAAGTCACCGATCTGCACAAGCACTTTGTCGACGAAATTCTCATTAAGAAGGATGGGAAAACCTATAAGCGCACGCCGGAAGTGCTCGACTGCTGGTTTGAGTCGGGCGCCATGCCTTTTGCGCAGAACCATTATCCCTTTGAAAATAAAGAGCACTTCGAGGCCAATTTTCCGGCCGACTTTATTGCGGAAGGGCTCGATCAAACCCGCGGTTGGTTCTACACCCTGATGGTCCTTTCCACGGCGCTGTTCGATCGGCCGGCTTTTAAAAATGTGGTCGTGAATGGAATGGTGCTGGCCGAAGACGGATTAAAAATGAGCAAGCGGCTCAAGAATTATCCTGATCCGACGCTGGTGATTGATAAATATGGTGCCGATGCGTTGCGCCTTTACATGATCTATTCCCCGGTGGTTCGTGCGGAATCGCTCCGCCTAACGGAAGATGGGGTAAAAAATTCGCTCCGCCATTTGCTATTGCCCTGGTGGAATGCGTATAGCTTTTTCATCACCTATGCCAATGTCGATAATTGGACGCCTGATCAGGCGGTTTCGGAACGTGATAACCTGATGGATCGGTGGATTCAAAGTTCGTTGGCGCGCCTGGAACAGGAAGTCAGTGGTGCGATGGATCGCTATGACCTCCAGGGTGCGGTTCGCCCGTTCGTGGCCTTTGTTGATGATCTAACGAACTGGTATATTCGCCGCTCCCGTCGGCGGTTCTGGAAATCGGACGACGATGCGGATAAAGGACAGGCCTATTCCACACTGTATGATGTTCTGCTTGGCCTCTCCAAAATCGCCGCGCCGTTCACTCCGTTTATTTCAGAAACGATCTACCAAAACCTGAAGACCGATGCCCTGCCGGAATCCGTCCATCTCTGCGATTTCCCGACGGCTGCCGATGCGAAGCGCGATGAAGTGCTTGAAGGCCAGATGGCCGTGGTGATGAGTGCCGTGGAGCAGGGCCGTGCGCTGCGAGCGGAATATAAATTGAAAAACCGGCAACCGCTGGCAAAAATGCACGTGGTTTGCGAAGATGAAGCGCTGCTGGCAAATATTCAGGCCTTGGAAAGTTTGATCTCCGATGAGCTAAACGTGCGCACCGTCGAATTTTCCACCGACTCATCTGAGTTGGCGACCATTCAGGCGAAACCAAGCTTTAAACAGTTGGGACCAAAGTTGGGGCCGCTGATGAAAAAAGCCGTTCCGTTGATTAATAGTTTATCCGACGAACAAATTGCGGAAATTTCCAGTGGAGCAGTCGTTGCTGTTGAACTCGAAGGTAAAACGATTGAGCTGACGTCTAGTGATATTGAAGTGGTTCGCAATCCCAAAGAGGGATTGGCCGTGAGTGCTGAAGGTTCGTTGGTGGTGGGGCTCGATACACAACTAAATGACGACCTCATTACCGAAGGGCTGGCGCGTGAGTTGGTGAATAAGATTCAGAGCATGCGTAAAGAAGCCGATTTAGAGGTTACGCAACGCATTCAAGTTGCATTTGAGAGCAATGAGATAATTGGATCGGCCGTTCTTCAATACGTCGATTATATCAAGGCAGAAACCTTGGCTCTTTCTTGCGAACAGCACGTATTAACCGCCGAAAGTGGAACCGAATGGGATTTGAATGGACACGCTTGTTTGCTGTCTATAATACCCGCACCTTAATTGCTCTATATGCTGATTGACAGGGTTGAGGGTAGATGATAAATACCCAACCCTTTAAATCGTTAGACACTCAATTTGAATGGAGAACACCTGCAAATGGCAACGAAAAAAACAGCGTCTAAAAAGGTCCCTGAAAAAAAGACAGAGAAAGCACCTGTAGCCATGGGTGGCGGGGGACCGCTAGGCGGAAAAATTTCTCGCAATAAATTTTTCACGGCCAAGCAATTGAATGTTCAGCTCCGCCGCTTGTTGCAACTTCGCGAACGGGTTACGGGAGAAATTAGTTCGGTTAACCGCGATTCACTCAGCCAGAACGATCGTGATCCATCGCTCTCTGATCAAGGAACCGATACCTTCGATCGCGAGTTTGCACTTAACCAGCTCAGCAGCGAGCAGGATGTTCTTTTCGAAATTGATGAAGCCATTCGTCGCCTCGAAAATGGAACCTATGGAATTTGTGAAATTTCCAATGAGCCGATCAATATTGAGCGCCTTGAGGCACTGCCCTATGTTCGCCACTCGGTTAAAGCGCAAGCAGAACTCGAAAAAGGACGGCTCACCTATCGTCCGTTCGGAACCTCTGTATAGGGCTCATTTTTCTGGAAGGATCGAATGTTAGTACTCCTGCTTGGTTTGGCCATTTTATTTTTGGATCAGCTTAGTAAGCAGGCGATACGAGATGCGTTCGTCTACGGCGAATCCCGTCCCCTTATCGAAGGTTTTTTTAATCTCGTCTATGTCCGCAACGACGGCGCTGCATGGAATCTTCTCAGTGGTCACGGTATTATTCTGATTCTGATTTCGGTTGCCGTGTTGGTCTTGCTCGTGGTTTATCGCCGCTCTTTTTTGCAGGAACAGGCTACACATAAAATTATGCTAGGACTTATGGTTGGCGGAATCGTCGGAAACCTGATTGATCGCATTCGTTTCGGCTGGGTTACCGACTTCCTCGACTTTGAGTTTGGAACCTATCACTACCCCTCGTTTAACGTCGCCGATTCCGCCATCTGCATCGCCGTTGTCCTATACCTCATTACTAACCTTTTTCAAAAGAAAGAAAGCGACGCGGAACAACACGAATAAGCAAGAAACCGCGTTGTTCTATATTTATTCTGGGGCTAAAGTTTTCATATGAACCATTTTGCACACTTTCTAGTGGGAGCCACTGCGTCGGGAAAAAGCTCGGTGGTGCAATATCTTGCCGAACAAAATGGCCAGTTGATTGTCTCGGCCGATTCGATGAATTTATATCGAGGAATGGATATTGGAACCGCCAAACCAACGGAATCCGATCGAAAAACGGCCGACTATGCCGGCGTTGATCTTGCTGACCCCATCGATAAATTTAGTGTGGCGGCTTACCTTAGTGCCGTTAAGCCCGCCTTTGAATCCGGTCGAGAGATCATCGTGGCCGGCGGAACGGGACTCTATATTAAATGCCTCACCGAAGGGTTTGATGATGTTCCACCTGAAAACTCCGCCCTGCGTGCTGAACTTGAAAAACTAAGTTTCCACGCCTTGGAATCCCGTGCCAAAAAAGAGGCCTCTGATTTTTTCAAAAAACTTACCGAAGACGATCAGCAAAATCCCCGCCGTCTAATTCGCATTCTTGAAAAGTCCGTGGGAAAAATGCCGTCCTCGGCGTCCGTGGACCGCGGGGTCGCTATTCCTCCAAGTCGAACGGATGGAAGTTGGAATTCAAAACCACAGCCCCGCCTCGTTGGTCTGCATGTTGAGCGCGAAGTGCTGCATCGTCGAATTGAAAAACGGGTTGATGCGATGTATGCCGCTGGACTGCTCGACGAAGCGCGCGGTTTAATCGAACTCAATCTTTCGTCGACCGCGCTTCAGGCAATCGGTTATGCAGAAGCATTCGCCGTGCTTAAAAATGAAATGACACTGGATCAGGCCAAGGAACGAACCGTGATCCGTACTCGGCAGCTTGCCAAACGACAACTCACCTGGTTTCGGAATCAACTCAATATCGAATGGATTAATACCGCCGAATTTAAATCGAAGGAAAAACTCGCCGCCGCGGTTTCCAATGCCTGGAAAAGAATCGGTGCAACAGCTATAGTGCTGAATTGATTTTAAAGGTAGAGTTCGCGAAGAGAAAGCATCGATAATACGCGGTGCACTGTAGCATGGCGAGGATAAGAAAATGGCTGAATTATACGAAATGGAAAAGGCGGGTGCTGATGCAGTCCTGCTGGTTGGCGTGCAACTTCGCGGCGAAGAAGATTGGAAAATAAAAGACACGATGGATGAACTCGCACAGTTGGCAGAAAGTGCGGGCGCCGAAGTGGTCGGCCGGTTTCTTAGCAAGCAACAAAAGATTAAAGCCGGGCATTATGTTGGGACGGGAAAAGCGCAGGAAATCGCCGATTGGATTAAGGAAAATCCCGTTGAAATGGTGGTGTTTGACGACGACTTAACCCCCGCCCAAGGCCGGAACCTTGAAAAAATATTAGAAACCCGCGTACTCGACCGAACTCAACTAATTCTTGATATTTTTGCGCAGCGAGCCAGCACGAAAGAGGGTAGTTTGCAAGTGGAACTTGCTCAACATCAGTATCTCCTACCTCGTTTGCGAAATATGTGGACGCATCTGGAGCGGCAAAAAGGGGGGATTGGTTTGCGCGGCCCCGGCGAAACTCAACTTGAAATGGATCGCCGTCGAATTGAAGATTTATTGAAAACCATTAAGCGGGATTTAAAACTGGTTCGTACGCGCCGGACGGAGCAACGCCGAGGGCGACGTCGCCATGGTTGGGCTTTGGTCTCAATTGTCGGCTACACCAATGCCGGAAAATCAACGTTACTGAATCGGCTTTCCGGTGCGAAAATATTTGTGGAAGATCAACTTTTTGCCACACTCGATCCCACAACCCGACAGGTGGAATTGCCCAATCATGAGCCCTTGCTTATGACGGATACCGTCGGTTTTATTCAAAAATTGCCACATCACTTGGTCGACTCGTTTAAGGCCACGCTTGAAGAAGTGGTTGAAGCGGATTTGCTCGTGCACGTGATCGATGCCTCGCATCCACAGGTCGATACCCAGATTGAGGCCGTGCATAAAGTGCTCGAAGAAATCGGAGGCCTTGAAAAACCGATGCTTTATGTTTTCAACAAGATCGACGACGAGAAGGGGCGTAATGCCGCAAAACGGTTGGCCCGCGATTTCCCAAAATCGGTCTGTGTTTCGGCGTTAACAGGCGAGGGGATCGAGGAATTATTCGATACCTTGGCCGATTGTCTTAAAGGTCGGAAGGTTGAAATGAAGCTCTCGGTTCCGCTGGGCGAGGGAAAGTTACTCGCTACCTTACAAAAAAATGGGGCGATCCTTGAGCAGGAATACGAGGGCCCTAATGCCGAATTACTCGTTCGGGTTTCATCCCAACTCGCGGCCCAATGCCGTCCGTTTTTAGTGGAGGCATCAAGTGAATAAAATAAAAATATTAAGAGCGGTGATTTTGGAGTTGGAAGGGGAGCTTCGGAAGCTGTTGGCGGCAAATGAGATGGCTTCGGCTGGGGCCACGCATGGCGAGGCCAAGGCGGAGACTAAGTGGGATACCTGCGGGTTGGAGCAGTCGTATTTAGCGCGGGGGCACGCAAAGCAGTTTGAGCAATTGGCGCGGCAGGTAAAGGAGTTGCGTGGATTTTTTCTGGTTGATTTCTCGGATAAACCGATTGGTGTCGGAGCCTTGCTTGAGGTGGAGTTGTCCGGGGAACGGATGCTTTTCTTTTTGCTTAATTGCGGCGGCGGCATTGAGTTGGAAGTTGAAGCTCGTGAAGTTACCGTGATTACCCCTGAATCGCCGGTGGGAGCTGCTCTATTGGGAAAAAAGAAAGGGCAGACCTATTCGTTTCGTGCCGGAATGGAAGGAAAAATACGGAGCGTTGCATAGCGGGGTTCGTGCGGCGAAATGTAAAAGTTTGCCGGGTGAAAGAGCGATGAAAAAAGCGGATAAAACTATGCTTTACATGAGGGGGGGGGATCCGTATAGTCCCGCTCTTACTTTTAGAAGACGAAGAGAAAAATAAGGAGTCCACACGTGGATCAAGCAGTCAAAGCGGAAATTAAAAACGAGTTCAAGCGCAATGATCAGGATACCGGATCTGTAGAGGTTCAGGTTGCTCTGCTCACCTCGCGCATCAAGGAATTGACGGGGCATCTTAAGTCCTATAAGAAAGATCACAGTGCACGTCGCGGCCTCATCATGATGGTCAACAAGCGTCGTAAGCTGTTGAGCTATCTCCAGAAGAAAGATGCTACCCGCTATAAAGAGTTGATTACTAAAGTCGGCTTGCGGAAATAACCATCGATTTAGATGGTCAAAATCCTTAGTTCGTTCGTGAGCCCTTTATTGCTAAAGGGCTTGCTTCGTGTCTGGAAAGAAGAGGAACGAAATAAGGTTCCAGCCGGGGAATCCGGCGGAAAATAAAATAAAATAAAATAGAAAAAGGTGCGCTCTTCGGAAAATAATAAAAGGGCGTAAAATTAATTATGAAGGGTACAACTAAAGTTGAATTTGAAGTCGGCGGAAAGTCGATGGTTTTCGAAAGCGGCCTGCTCGCATTGCAAGCGGCTGGATCGGTTACCTGTGGCATCGGCGAAAACATTGTTTTCTCCGCCGTTACTGCCGCGAAAGAGCCACGCGAGGGATGCGATTTCTTCCCCCTGCAGGTTGAATACCGCGAAAAGTTTTATGCCGCCGGTCGTTTCCCTGGAGGCTACATCAAACGCGAGGCCCGTCCTTCCGAGAAAGAAATTCTCACGATGCGTGTTACTGATCGCCCGATCCGTACTCTATTCCCTGAAGGATTCCACCGGGAAGTACAAATCAACAACATGTTGATGAGCTGCGACGGCACATTGGATACCGACGTCCTCAGCGTGAATGCGGCATCAGCGGCCCTGACGCTTACCGATCTCCCTTTTGACGGCCCTATTGGTGCCGTTCGTATTGTGCGTAACGAAGGCAAATGGATCGTTAACCCGAACCACGAAGAATTGGCCGAAAGCGATATTGATCTGACCTACTGTGGATCGCGCGATAAAGTAATGATGATTGAAGGCAGCGCACAGGAAGTTCCGGAAGCTGAATTTATCGAAGGCATGAAAACGGCCCACGCGGAAGTGGTTAAAATTATCGACGGTCAGTTAGAGTTGCGCAAAGCACTCGGAATGCCTGAAAAAGTTTTGGAACTTCAAGAACGCGATACCACCTTGTTGGACAAGGCCCGTGAACTCGTTGGCGAAAAGTTTAAAGAGCTGATGAAAATTGGAGCTAAAATTGAACGCCAAGATGCGGTTAGTGCATTAAAATCTGAACTGAAGCCTCAGTTGCAGGAAGCTTTTGCGGAAATGACCGACGAAGAATATTTCCACGCGTTCCATGATTTAGAAGTGGAAACCGTGCGCAAAAATGTTACCGAAGACGGAACTCGTATCGGCGGACGTGGCATGTTGGAACTTCGTGATTTGAATGCACAAGTGGGTGTATTACCCCGTACGCATGGATCGGCTATCTTTGGTCGCGGCGAAACTCAAACCATCTGTACGGTTACCTTAGGCACCTCAAAAGAAACGCAGCGTTTTGATGCCGTTACCGGTGGCGTGAACGAAAAAGCATTTATCTTGCACTATAACTTCCCTCCTTACAGCGTGGGCGAAACGGGTCGTTTAGGTATGACGAGTCGTCGTGAAATCGGCCATGGTAACCTTGCCGAACGTTCGATTGTTCCTGTACTTCCCGATGATTTCCCGTACTCCGTACGGGTGGTATCTGAAGTAATGGGATCTAACGGCTCCTCTTCCATGGCTTCCGCTTGTGGCGGTTGCATGGCGTTGATGGATGCCGGCGTTCCACTGAAAGCTCCGGTTGCCGGAATTTCTGTGGGCCTCTTTACTGATGAAAAGGGTGCTTCGATTCAAGTTATTGATATCCTCGGTGTGGAAGATCACTGCGGCGATATGGACTTCAAAGTCGTCGGAACTCGTAAGGGCATTACCGGTTTCCAGGTTGACCTTAAGGTTCATGGTCTGAACTGGGACCAAGTTGCCGAAGCATTAGAAATTGCCCGTAAGGGTCGTTGCGATATTCTTGACCACATGGAAAGTGTATTGCCTGCGCCGCGTACGGAACTCGCTGCCACGGCGCCGCGTATTACAACCGTTAAGATTGACCCCGAGAAGATCGGCGCGTTGATTGGTCCGGGCGGAAAACACATTCGTGCCATCACGGAAACTTCCGGTGCGCAGGTTGACATTCAGGAAGATGGAACCGTTAACATCTTTGCGGTGGATGCTGAAGCAATGGAAAGTGCAATCAGCCAAGTTAATGCGCTGACGGCTGAAGTCGAAATCGGAACCATTTACGACGGTAAGGTGATTGCGGTTAAGGACTTTGGTGCTTTCGTTGAATGTATGCCGGGCAAAGAAGGTCTGGTTCATATTTCTGAAATGGCGAATGAACGGATTGATAGTGTTGATGCAATCTGTAAGCCCGGTGATGCGATGCGCGTGAAGTGTATCGATATCGATAATCAGGGCCGCGTACGTCTCAGCCGTAAAGCTGCGCTGAATGATGCTGCTGCTGAATAACCTTTCCAGATAGTGGAAATGAAAAATGGCGTTCCGCAAGGGACGCCTTTTTTGTTTTTGGCTAACGGAATCGAATCAGATTATTGCATTGCGGCAGTTGGCTTCGAAGGACTCGGGAGCGTGGTGTCGTGCGTTTCCCCGCTAGGGTTTTAATGCGATTTTTTATACGGGGTGAATTCTGAGTTCCTGCTGGTGGGGAGAGGCGGAATGAGTTGTTTATACTCCGGGGTGTTGCGCACCTGATCAAAGCGTTTGTCTTTTCGGATGATGCTTCGCGCGGGTTCGCCGCCGGTTTCAATTGCTTTCTGGAGCGAGGAATACATTTCGCTTTTCTTATTCAAAACCATTTGCAGTCTGGCAAGGTTGAGCCATCCATTTGCTTCTTTCGGCAGGATTTCGGTATATTTTTTAAGTGCCAGCTCAACGGTTGTATAGTTCTTTTTACTGCTCATGAATTGAGCCAGTTTCAGAACCATATCCGGATGCAGGTTTTTGGAGTTGAGGAGCTGTTGCGCAAGAGAGTCTCCGTTTTGATGTTGTCCGGTGTTAAACTGGATTTCGATCAGTTCCATGATTTCGTCGGTTTTAACTTTTCCGGTTTTAATTTTTTCATATAGCTCTGTGCGGCGGGCGTTTAGTTTTTTGAAATGAATTAGGCGTTTCTTGAATTGGACGGCCTTTTCGTTGTTCG
>JAUUYK010000157.1 GCA_030588285.1 Kiritimatiellales bacterium | reverse complement strand
ATGGCGAAAATGCATGAGTTGCACGCGCACTACAACGATCCGGGTCCGAAAACCGACGCACCCGCAGTTTCGGCCCAGGCGTTCGAAGAGGACAGTGCCTTGTTCGGCTGTACCGCAGGCGGTATCGACCGCTTTTATCTGGGTGCGGACGGCGAGGTCCAGCCGTGCGAATTCCTCAACGTCTCTTTCGGCAACGTCAACGACGAGGAGTTCCTGACCATCTTTGCACGTATGCGTGCCCACTTCGATATCCCTTGTCAAGATTGGCTCTGTTGCACCATGAGCGAGTCGATCAACGCCATGATCGTCGAGAACGAGTTGACGCGAACCCCGGCTCCATGGTCCATATTCAAGAATCACGTCGACACCTGGGATCGTGGCGAGCCGACCAAGCTTTATGAACGGTTGCACCTCTATGACGACGAGGTGACGTCATGACCCCTTATTTGATTTGTAACCCGGGCTCGCGTGGAGGGCGTGGTCGCACGCGCATCGATAGCTATCGAGCGCTGTTGACCGGTCGTGGAGTGGTGTATGAAATCGGCGAAACCGCCTGTTTGGATGATGCGTTTACGCTCTCCAAACGGGCGGCGGACACCGGTTTCGACCCCATCGTCGCGGTCGGCGGCGACGGTACGATCAATCGCGTCTTGAACGGCATCCTCGCATCCCAAAAGAGGCCGGCTATGGGGGTGCTGTATGCCGGTACAAGCCCCGATTTTTGCCGGTTCCACACCATTCCCACAGACACCGAGGCGGCGGTGGATTGTCTGGTCGCAGACAACTCCGTTCCCATCGACGTCGGGTGCATCACGACGCTGGCGGGCGAGGTCCGCCACTTCGGTTGCAGCATGAACGTCGGCCTCGGTCATGACGTCGCGTCGCGGTCGAACCGCCTCCGTCCGTACCTCGGCGATTTCGCGGGAACCTTGTTGGCGACGATCGCGTCAATCGTCACCACGTACCGAGCCGACCACATCGTCGAGATCGATGGCGAACGCGTGACCTTCGAACGTGCGCTGAACCTGACGATCGGGAAGAACCCTCATCTTGCATCCGGTTTGAAGATTCAGACCGAGGTGACTGCCGACGACGGCAAACTCTATCTTTTCGCCATCCATGAGACGGGGCCGCTGGGCCTTCTGTTGAGGTTGCCGCTATTCTATTCGGGCAAGACTAACGGCTCCTCTGCATTCACCTTGAGAACCGCCAAATCCGTGAGCTTCATCACCCCACCGCACCAGTTGGAATATGATGGAGATCCACACGATCTATCGCCCATGACCATCGAGGTGGTGCCCAAGGCCTTGAAACTTATCCGTCGGAAAAACATTGCCAAATGAACCCGAAGCCAAAGTTGCCATACTTGACTTATTGCACAAAAGCGGTACATTTCGCCTTCAAAGAAGGAAACGCGTCCGAGATGCGACGGGAGTGAGCAACTGTAAAATCCCCTCTGGCAATATGGATATCAAGAACTTTAGAATAACTTGTTGGTAAATAAGAAAGGAGCAAAAAAAATAGATGATGAACTACATTCAACATAGCATTTGTATTCTCACAGGATTCGCTGTTTCACAGTGTTTTGGGCAACAGGAACTTTCAGGAAAGTTACAATCTGAAAGAACTTTTGGTAACACAGCCATCATTCCTGTTCAGAAGCTGGAAAAAGATTTTTACGACTGGCATCAACGACATAAAGATGTAGTTGAGTTGATCAAGAAGAGACCTGTTGATCTGGTATTTATCGGTGATTCCATTACCCATATGTTCGGAGGTTTGCCAAAGTCACGGAGAGGACGCGGGCGCAAAGTATGGAACAAGTATTATGGTCACCGTAATGCTATCAATATGGGTTTTGGCTGGGATCGTACTCAGAATGTTTTGTGGCGTCTTAAAAACGGTGAGTTTGAGGGAATTAACCCCAAGGTTGCGGTCCTATTAATCGGGACAAATAATAGAGCCGGCACCAAGAATGCCCGCCAAAATACCCCTGCCGAGGTCGCCGAGGGAATTACTGCCATTTGCCAGACCATCCACAAGAAGACTCCCAACTGCAATATACTCCTCTTGACCATTCTGCCTCGCTCTGGCACGCATTTTATTACGCCTATACAGGAAACCAACAAACTTCTTACAAAACTAGACAAAGAGGACTTTATTACAATTTTGAATATTTATGATCAATTTGCTGATGAAGGTGGTTTGCCTAAGAAGGAACTTATGCGCGATAGTGTACACCCCAATGCCAAAGGCTACCAAATGTGGGCAGAAACAATGGAGCCTATCTTGGCCAAGCTACTGAACGATAAAGCAGTCATGCCGAACAAGGTAGACACCTCTAATTCAGATCCCGCTTCCGCGAAATCCGAATAGAGGATCTAAGGCGTTCGAAAAGAGGAAAAATAAAAGCAGGGGGTGGTCCTTTGAACCTTTGTGTTTGATGTGGGGCGGTTTTAGATTAGCTTTTCCTCATGCTAAGAAAATCACGTATTGAGTATCCGGGCGCGCTCTATCCCATCATGAGCCGGGGATTGCTAGACGTTTATCGATATGGCGTGCCAAAAAATTGGGAAGGACGTTTAACCATGGCTAAAGCAAAAAAAAAATACCCTGATATTCACTGGCTCTATGAGGCTTCTGTTCAAAATGTGGATACTGATCTCGATTTTGGTCAGCGCATTTATGCCCGGCACTGGAAATGCAAACCGATAACGGTTCGTGAAGATTTTTGTGGCACGGCGAAACTCGCGGTTCGTTGGGTGGAACGAAAAAAGGAACACGAAGCATGGGGCGTCGATTTTCATCAGCCAACACTCGATTGGGGCATTAAATACAATGCCGCCAACCTCTCGAACGAGCAGCGGAACCGACTTCACCTTTTATGCGACGATGTGCTGAAAGTAAAAACGCCGCAGGTGGATTTGGCCTTTGCACTGAATTTTTCATTTTGTGTTTTTAAGCAGCGCGCCGTTCTCAAAAACTATTTCGAACAGGTCTATCGGTCGCTGTCCGATCAAGGCCTTTTTGTGATGGATATCTATGGCGGCACGGAGTCGGTTATGGCCAAAAGCGACGATGTGCGCGAAATCCCCGGCCTGACCACGCCCGATGGAATCATCATTCCGGACTTTGAATATCAATGGGAGCAGGCCGCCTATAACCCGATCAACCACGACACCACCTGTCATATCCATTTCAAGGTTCCGGGGTTTGGCCGAATTGAAAAAGCATTTACGTACGACTGGCGACTCTGGACCCTGCCCGAGCTACAGGAAATTCTACTTGAAGTCGGGTTCTCCAAGGCCGAAATCTATCTGCACGATTTTGATGAGGAGGGCGAGTCCGACGAAATTTTCCGACGGCGTAAAACCTACGAAAATGTTCAGGGTTGGGTCGCTTATGTCGTAGGGATAAAGTAGTCTATTTTAGACAGGATTAACAAGTTCGACTGAATATCCCATGGTGTTTTTATCTAACGTGCTTTGAGCAATGCTGACATGAAGAACCTATTTTTGTAGACAATTCTCCCTGTGTTTGCTTTTATACGCT
>JAUUYK010000197.1 GCA_030588285.1 Kiritimatiellales bacterium | reverse complement strand
AGCAGACCCTGGTTCTCAACGGCGTCTCCAAAGCGTATGCCATGACAGGCTGGCGCATCGGCTATGCCGGGGGTCCGGCGCACATCATCAAGGCGATGAAAAAGGTGCAGTCGCAAAGCACCTCCAATCCCTGCTCGATCTCGCAGGCCGCGGCAGTCGCAGCACTGAACGGCCCCCAGGAGTGCATCGGCGAGATGGTGGTGCATTTCAAACAGCGTCATGACTATGTCTTTGAACGGCTGAACCGCATGGACGGCATCGAGTGCCTGCAGAGTGATGGCACCTTCTACCTCTTCCCCAACGTGCAGCAGCTGATCGAGCGGCTCGTGGGTTCAATTAAAAACCCCTCCGTTCATGTTGTTGAACATAAAAGAGATGATGGAGGTATTTGGCTTTATTCTGATGGTGATTATCGGGCTCGAATTGCTCGAAACAATTAAGGCCTATCTCGATAAACGTGTAATTCATGTAGAGATTGTTCTGCTCGTTGCCCTCGTGGCGGTGGCCCGAAAAATCATCATTCTCGACTACAAAGAAACCACGCCCGAAATGCTATTCTCGATTTCCGCTCTAGTGATCGCTCTTTCGGGGGGTTTTTTTATGGTTCGCCGTGCGCTTAATGGCGAACGGAATCCGCGAATTCAGTCCGTCGAGGACGAGTAATATGCGGGCGCTCCCGATTCTCGGTAGCGTTCTGCTGCTGATCGCAACAGGGCTTGCCAATGAATCCAACGACTGGGCCATTCAATCGCAAAACCCGTTGGCGGATCTTTTAAAGTGTCCCCTTGTAAATCAGTTTAATCAAGGCGCTGGGTATAAAGATGGGACAGAATATACTCTCGCTTTAAACCCATCCATGCCATCGAAAATTTCCGACCAGTGGATTCTAATTAATCGACTGCATATTCCCTTTATCTATCAGCCTGGGTTGACCTCCGGGCAGTCCGATGCTCACGGACTCGGCGATATTCAATACGAAAGTTTTTACGGCCCCATCGGCGATCGAATATTCCACTGGGGCATTGGGCCGATGATTGAAATTCCTTCTGCCTTCAACAATGCTCTGGGTTCCCGAAAATGGAGTGCTGGACTCGGCGGTATCGGCACCGTGATAAAAGGACCTTTTGTCGTCGGTCTACGAACGAATCATCTGCGCTCTTTCGCAGGGGGCGGAAATTATCCCGATATTGATCTCACCACGCTGGAATATTTCGCCTATTGGAATATTGGCCGCGGTTGGTCCCTCGGCACATCGCCTATTAATACGGCCAATTGGGAAGCGACTTCAGATGAAATATGGACTGTGCCCGTCGGTGGCGGAATTGGGAAAGTAATTATGAATGGTCGCATGCCGATCAACTTCAAACTCGAAGCCTACCACTACATTGAGCAGCCCGCTACTGGCGCAGAATGGGCGTTACTTTTTGAAATCCAATTCCTGCTTCCCAAAGATATCCTCTTCAAAAACTAACCTCGCTCCGCTCGCAGATATGCAGTTTATTGAAAAAGAGAGGCCTTCAGATGCGTCCGAGATAACGTGGCTTTTCCTACTCGCCGAACAGCAAGAACAAAGGCGGACGTTCGTAGATCTAAGCTCAATTCATCGGCCACCTCACAGACCGAACGATAGGCCTTGCACATTATCTTTTCCAACTCGGCATTAATGCGCTCAAGCTCCCAGCGAAATTGCTGAATATTTTGAGTCCATTCAAAATAGCTAACCGTCACCCCGCCCGCATTGGCCAAAATGTCAGGAATAACCATAATGCCGCGCTTGATCAATATGGCATCGGCTGCAGGATTAGTTGGTGCATTCGCCGCTTCAACAACCATGCCGGCCTTCACGTCGTACGCGTTCTTCTCCGTGATCACATCCTGGAGTGCGGCTGGAATTAACACATCGGCCTCCCATGAAATAATTTGATCGCCGGGGAATGCAATTCCTTCGGGAAAGCCGATCACGCCCCCGGTTTTCGCCACCCATTTTTTCAGCGAGGAAATATCAAGCCCCTTCGAATTGGAAATGCCGCCCGTATGATCCGCCACCGCCACAATCTTGCCACCTTGTTCTGAAATTAACCGAGCCGCATTGCTACCCACATTTCCAAATCCCTGTATCGCCACCGAAACCTCGGTAAACGTTTTGTTCTGATCCTTAAGTGCCTCGCGAAGTACCAGCATCACTCCGCGTCCCGTGGCTTCTTCGCGCCCTTCCGATCCAAACAAATGCAACGGTTTACCCGTCACCACCGCCGGAGAAAAGCCTTCAAACTTAGAGTATTCATCCATGATCCAACCCATCACTTTGGCATTCGTGTTCATATCCGGCGCAGGAATATCGATGGTCGGCCCAATCACATCCTTCATCTTCGCCACAAAAAGGCGGGTTACCAAGCTTAGATCCTTATCGGACATCGTTTTGGGATCGCAATCAATTCCTCCCTTTGCTCCGCCAAAAGGAATGTCGCCGACGGCTGTTTTCCACGTCATCAATCCGGCGAGCGCCGACGCGTGATCTTCATTCATGCTCGGATGAAAACGAAGGCCGCCCTTCATTGGGCCGCGCGCATTGTTGTGTTGCACGCGATAGCCCGTGTAATATGTTATCCCCATCACAGCTTTCCGCTGCAATTTCAACCTTCACGCTCCGTTGAGGGGTTAGTAAAATCTTTCGCAGAACCTCCGGCAATCCAAGAACATCCGCGGCTTTATTAAAATAAAAATGGGTATCACTTAGCATAATCTAATCTCTAGGGTTGTCCGAAGATTAGGCCTTCGAACACGGGAAAGTTATACCGCCGGGCGGAATTGTAGGGGTTTGGGATGGTGGGCGACACGATTTATAAACGAAGAGCGTTCATGAAGGGGTGAAAACGGAGTGATTGGCTCACGCAATAAGCCTGCGACGGATCTCTCCGGAGATTAATTTCGACGCACAAATTTT
>JAUUYK010000059.1 GCA_030588285.1 Kiritimatiellales bacterium | reverse complement strand
TTGGACGGCATGAAAGTGGTTCTCGATTGCTCGAACGGCGCCACCTATAAATGTGCCCCGCTTATTTTTTCCGAACTGGGAGCGGATGTAACCACCATTCATGCTTCGCCAGACGGAACCAATATCAATGATAATTGCGGTTCGCAGCATACCGATGATTTGTGCCTGAAAATAAAAGGTCGGAAGGCCGATGTGGGATTGGCATTCGATGGCGATGGCGACCGATTAATTGCCGTCGATGAAAACGGGGTTGAGCTAACTGGCGATCAGATTATTGCGATCTGCACGAAGTATTATAAGGATCAAGGTTTGCTAAAAAACAACCTGGTTATCGGTACCGTGATGAGCAATATCGGGTTCCATGTTGCCTTACGCGAATTGGGCATTGAAACGGATGTGTCTGATGTGGGCGACCGCTATGTGCTGGAACTCATGCGCAAAAAAGATGCGGTTATTGGAGGCGAAGATTCCGGGCATGTCATTTTTCATAACTTCCATACCACCGGCGACGGGATTGTTTCCGCGCTCCAATTGCTGGCCATTATGCGTAATTCCGGCAAAAAACTCTCTGAACTTGCGCGAATTATGAAGGTGTTTCCACAGGTTCTCATTAATGTGGATGTATCTGAAAAACCACCGCTATCAGACGTTAAAGCGTTACAGAATGCCATTGCGGAAGCGGAAGCAGAACTCGGCGAAAAAGGACGGGTGCTGATTCGCTATTCAGGCACACAGCCGATGTGCCGAGTCATGGTTGAAGGCCCCACGGAAGAGCAAACTAAAGCCATCGCGAATCGGTTGAGCACGATGGTTAAGGAGTGTATTGGATAGATGGAAGCCATTCTTACATCAGAAAATATTGGTCGATCGTATACGATTGGAAAAACCACGCTGGAGGTACTCAAAGGAGTGTCGGTGGACGTTAAAGAGGGGGAAACCCTATCGATCATGGGCGAGAGTGGATCGGGAAAAAGTACCTTTTTACACGTGCTGGGTGGTCTGGATAATCCGAAAACCGGAATCGTGAAGTTTAAAGGACAAAGTGTTTATGGCATGTCTTCGGCGCGACGCGCTCGTTTTCGGGCCGAAAATGTGGGGTTTGTTTTTCAATCGTTTCACCTATTGCCCGAGCTTGATATCATTGAAAATGTCGCCTTACCGGCCATGGCGAAACGTTCGAAAATAGATGCAAAATCCCGCGCAAAAGAGCTTTTAATCGAAGTCGGGCTGGAGGATCGAGTTGGACATCGACCTCAGGAATTATCGGGGGGAGAGCAGCAACGCGTGGCCATTGCACGGGCTTTAATGAATGAGCCGGATATCATTTTCTGCGATGAACCAACGGGAAATCTAGACTCCAAAACGGGTGAAAAAGTGTTGAATTATTTGTTTCAACTGGTCGCGGCGAGAAGGCATACTCTTGTGCTTGTTACTCATAGTCAGGAAGTGGCCTCGCGATGTTCGCGGAAACTAATCCTGAAAGATGGATGTTTAATTTAAAAAAGAACCGGTCTTCGAATTGGCCCGATCATTAATTTAAGAAAGCTAAACCGGAATGGACGCGAGTTGCTTTGTAGCAATCCGAGTTCATCTGTGATTCAAATTTTGGAGAAAAGAAGAAATGAAGATTTTTTTAGGTGATAAGTTGGTGGATGAAAAAGATGCGGTGGTTTCTGTGTTTGATCATGGATTACTGTATGGCGATGGTGTTTTTGAAGGAATTCGGGCGTATAATAACCGCGTTTTTCTTTTGGATGAGCATATTGACCGTTTATACGATTCGGCCAAGGCCATCGCACTAAATATCCCCATGACAAAAGAAGCGATGTCAAAAGCGGTTATTGAAACCTGTATCGCGAATGAAATTGCCGATGGATATATCCGCCTGGTGGTTACGCGCGGCAAAGGGACGCTCGGCCTTAATCCGTATTTATGCAAGAAGGCTCAAATCATCATTATTGCCGCAAAAATCCAACTGTATCCGCAGGAGCTGTATGAAACTGGACTGCGAATTGTTACGGTTGGAACCGTTCGTAATCATCCCGAGGCGATCAATCCACGCATCAAAAGTTTGAACTATTTAAATAATGTAATGGCCAAGATCGAAGCGATTAATGCCGGGTGCATGGAATGTCTTATGCTGAACCACAAAGGCGAAGTGGCGGAAGCATCGGGCGACAACGTATTTGTTGTCAAAAAAGGAGTGATCACCACACCACCAAGTTCGTGCGGAGCGCTGGAAGGATTAACGCGCAATAAAGTAATGGATCTTGCCCGAGCAGCCGGTTATGAAGTTCGAGAAACACCAATGGCGCGGTATGACCTCTACGTGGCCGATGAAGTTTTCCTTACCGGAACCGCGGCGGAAATCATTTCGGTAGTTGATGTCGATAAACGTGAAATCGGCGAGGGCAAACCCGGAGCGATAACGGCGGAACTCAGCAAGCTTTACCGCGAGTGCGTATTGACTGAAGGCACTCCGATTGCCTAAGTACGGGGTTTTCATTCCTCAACGCGGTATAATGAGATTTGGAACTTAATAACCTAACGAATTATATTCCCTGCTGTCTGATATAAAAAGAGGACCTTTTTAATGAAATGTGAATGCTGTCAAAAAAAAGAGGCAACCATTCATCTGACTCAAGTAATCGAGAATAAGGTTAAAAAACTCAACCTTTGTCAGGTGTGCGCTCAGAAAAATGGAATTGATCTTAATTCCCCGATTTCCATTACGGATGTTTTGCTGGGGTTGGGACAACCGATCGATCACGGTATTAAACCCGATTTGACCGAATTCGATCTGAGTTGCAGTCGGTGCCAGATGACCCGCTCGGAATTCAAGAAACGGGCGCGGCTAGGATGTCCCGAATGTTACAACGCTTTTATGGGGGAGCTGAGTGCCTTGACACAAGCCATGCATCATAGCCGTCAGCACGTGGGTAAAATTCCCGCTCGACAGGGAAATGAGGCGCGGGTTACCGCAAAAATAGGCGCTTTAAAAAAAGACATCGAAACCGCGATCGCAAAAGAAGAGTACGAAATGGCCGCTAGTCTTCGCGATAAAATCCGCGCATTTGAAAAAGATACCGATATCTCTGACGGAGGTGCTTCATGACGCTTGATGATATGGTTAAACGACACGGAAGCTGGCTGGAAGCGGGAGTTGATGAAGGTCCGGTCATTAGCAGCCGAATTCGATTAGCCCGCAACCTAGAAAGCTACAGCTTTCCAGGGTGGGCAAGCGAAGAGCAAAATAGTGCCGTTTGGAAGCAAACTGTAGATATTTTTAATGCCTTGGAATCGAATTTTATTAGCTGGGGAATGAAGGAAACAGCGAAACTCGACAAAGAAATTCTTTTTGAACGTCATCTCATCAGTCAGGAAATGGCCCTGCAGGATGATAGTTGCGGCGTGTTTGTGACGCCCGACGAATGCATGTCGGTTATGGTTAATGAAGAGGATCATATTCGTATCCAATCGTTGCAGTCCGGCTTAAATCTTCAAGGGGCCTGGCGTGCTGCCGATCGTATCGATGATGAATTAGAATCCAGCTTAACCTATGCATTCTCTCCCAAACTTGGCTATCTAACCTCATGCCCATCCAACGTCGGAACCGGAATGCGAGCATCAGTAATGCTGCACCTTCCCGGACTGGTGTTGATGGAGGAAATGGATCCCGTCATTAACGGAATTTCAAAAATTGGTTTAGCGGTACGCGGTATGTGGGGCGAAGGCACGGAAGCCGCAGGAAACATGTTTCAGGTTTCCAACCAGATCACACTCGGTCGCCGGGAAGACGAAATCATCGCGCATCTTGAGCAAATCGTGCTGGAATTAATTGAGCATGAAAATAATGCCCGAATGCGATTAATGAATGAAAAATCGATCATGATAGAAGATCACGTAGCCCGAGCGTTCGGAACGCTCTCTCACGCCC
Source organism: Kiritimatiellales bacterium (assembly GCA_030588285.1). Next base: position 2,584 of record JAUUYK010000059.1, on the reverse strand, counting down.
GATTAATTTCGAGCGGGGAAGCGCTGAACCTCGTCTCAACCCTAAGGCTCGGACTGGATATGGGGCTCAACCCAGAGTTTTCCCGTCGACAACTAGATATGCTTTTCATCTCCATTCAACCCGCCCATCTCCAAAAATTGGAAAACAAAGAACTTGAACCGGAAGAACGTGACATTGTTCGTGCCGAAATGTTGCGTAAATATCTGAAAAGCGCGACCGATCATAACCGTTTAATTTAGAGAAAGATCTATGGATAATTTTACACCTCGAGCCCAGCAAGTATTACAACTCGCCCGCAAAGAAGCCGACCGCTTTAACCACGGTTATGTTGGAACGGAACATGTTTTACTGGGTTTAATCGCGTTAGGCCACGGCGTGGCTGTAAATGCACTTCAGACGTTGGGGATCGATTTAGCATCGGTCCGACTGGAAGTTGAAAAAGCAGTGGGAACCGGTCCTGAAACCAAAACCATTGGTAACATTCCTTTCACGCCCCGCGCAAAAAAAGTGCTCGCTCTTTCGGCCAGCGAAGCGCGTGGGTTGGGGCACAGTTACGTGGGAACAGAGCACGTACTACTCGGCCTTCTACGCGAAGGAGAGGGGATTGCAGCCCGCGTACTTGAAAACCTCGGAGTTGATCTCGACGAAATTCGCTACGAAATCATGAAAACCCTCGATCCAGATTATGATCCAAACGCCGAAGGGGAGTATGAAGACGATGAAGATCGTGGCGCACCGGCAGTGGAGGGAACGCAGCAACGGCAACGTGGGAAAGGAAAAAGTAAAACGCCCGCGTTGAATACATTTGGGCGCGATCTCACCAAACTGGCGAAAGAAGGCGAGTTGGACCCCGTAATTGGACGAAAAGACGAAATCGAACGGGTCATACAAGTCCTTTGCCGCCGCACCAAAAACAACCCTGTATTATTGGGTGAAGCGGGAGTCGGAAAAACGGCCATTGCCGAAGGTCTTGCCCAGATCATTATGGACGGAAGTGTGCCAGACCTTTTGATGGATAAAAAAGTCATCACGCTCGACCTTGCTTTGATGGTTGCTGGAACAAAATACCGCGGCCAGTTCGAAGAACGCATCAAAGCCGTGATGGACGAAATCCGGAAAGAAAAAAATATCATCCTCTTCCTCGATGAATTGCATACGATTGTTGGAGCCGGATCAGCCGAAGGAACAATGGATGCCGCAAATATTATTAAACCGGCGTTATCCCGTGGAGAATTGCAATGCATTGGCGCAACCACGCTGAAAGAATATCGGAAATACATCGAAAAAGATACGGCACTTGAGCGGCGTTTCCAGGTGGTGAATGTTAAAGAACCAACGGTTGAAGTAGCCATTGAAATTATGAAAGGGCTCCGTGTAAAATATGAAGAACATCACCATGCAACGTTTACCGATGAGGCGTTGACAGAAGCCGTGAGGTGTTCTTCCCGATATCTCCCCGATCGTTTTCTCCCCGATAAAGCCATTGATTTGATCGATGAGGCCGGAGCTCGCGCACGAATCGGAAGCATGAGCCGTCCGCCGGAATTAAAACAACTGGAAGAGGACATCCATTCCTTTGAAAAGAAAAAAAATGACGCCATCCAAGAACAAAAATTCGAGGATGCAGCAAGTTTTCGGGACCAGGAACGCCAGACCAAAGAAAAATTGGAACTGCTTCTGGATGCATGGCGTAAGCAACGCGATGAAAATCGATCTGTGGTGACCGCTGAGGACATCATGCTCATCGTCTCAAAATGGACGGGTATTCCGGTCATGAAAATGGGCGAAAAAGAGATGGAACGCCTCCTTCGTATTGAAGAAGTGGTTGGTGAACAGGTGGTCGGTCAGCAAGAAGCAGTAGGCGCTATTTCTCGGGCATTGCGTCGTTCCCGTGCCGATCTAAAAGATCCAAAACGTCCGATCGGTTCATTCATCTTCCTCGGCCCAACCGGCGTTGGAAAAACATTACTGGCCAAAACGCTAGCCAATTTCATGTTCGACGACCCGGAATCATTCATTCAGATCGATATGTCTGAATATATGGAGAAATTTAATGCCTCGCGGTTGGTCGGGTCTCCTCCCGGATATGTTGGCCACGAAGAAGGCGGACAATTAACGGAGCGCGTGCGCCGTCGACCCTATTCTGTGGTGCTATTCGATGAAGTGGAAAAAGCACATCCAGATGTCATGCACATGTTGCTTCAGATTATGGAAGAGGGGCGCTTGACCGATAGCCTGGGGCGTAGTGTCGATTTTCGAAATACCGTGGTGATCATGACGTCAAACTTGGGAGCCAGCGAAATTAAAAAAGCCGGCGCACTGGGATTTGCTCCATCCAACGAAGAGGTTAATTATCAGAAACTCAAAGAGATGATGATTTCCATTGCCAAGAAAACATTCAAACCCGAATTATTAAACCGGCTGGACGACATGATTGTTTTCCGCGAACTCACTCGAATTGATCTTGAAACCATTATCGACCTGGAGCTGGCTAATATTCAAAATCGAGTGCTGGGTCGAAATATTGAGTTAAAGATCACTACTCCGGCTAGAAAATTCCTATTGGACAAGGGCTACGACAAAG
>JAUUYK010000182.1 GCA_030588285.1 Kiritimatiellales bacterium | reverse complement strand
GAATCTACACTCAAAAAAGTTGAAACCAACCCACTTGAAATTCAACTAAAAATTCTGCAAGACGTATATCTTCATGCCCGCGAGTTGCAGGCGGGAGCTCTCCAGAACGAACTCGCCGAACAGATCGATCGCATTCCCCGTCAAATTTATACGATGGCGATGCAAATCCAGAATTTTGAGGCCTTCCTTTGGGCTACCGAACACGGGATTAAAATCGACACGAAACACAATGCTCTGCTTACCTTCTGGAAATTTGGCCCCGCGTGGCACGACTTTATCCTCAGCAACTTTCCCGATACCGCCCTACCACTTTTCATGAACCAGGCCATTGAAATCTATGACATCAAATTTTTCGACCGCTATATTGAAGCCTTCAAAGCAACCGGATATAGAGTCAAAAGCCCGCTCGAAACGACCGACTTTAACATTCGTTTTTGTCACTTCCTTGGAGGGCAGATTGACGAAGCATTAAAGGCGAACGATCGAGAGCGCATCGGATTCCTCCTTGAAAACACCCCCAAACTCAGCACCGTAGTTTATATCGACGACAAAATGAAAGAGAGCATGCGAGCGCTAGGTGATTATATATTTTATGAACTAAACGATGAAGCACTCGCCTATAAAGTGATTGAACTCGGTTACGATTTGAACCGAGTTGATTTAGATAAAATTGAATTCACCCCAGCATTCACCGTTGCACTCGGTGCCGATCCCGAATACGCTATCCGCGCACTTGAACTTAGAAAATGGAACGGAGTGCTGTCCGAAAAAACCACCGCCTTCCTGCTCACCCTCCCTACCACATCGATTATATCGTTGCATGAATTTTATTACACCGCAGCCATCAAAGGCTTTCTGAAAAATAAAACTTCCAGCCAGGCCATTCAGCTCATTCAGCTCCAAGATAAAAAGGAACCATTAACCCTTTCTTCCTATACCGAACTAATGAACTGGGCCTTAGAATACGGCGACCAACCTCTTTTCGACTATGTCATGACCCACTGCACCAAATTCAATATTTTCACCATCGATTTTGCCCTGCTTGCCAACCACCAAGCCCTATTCGTTCAATACGCTCCGTCTATCATGGACCGAATCTATTACACCATGGACAAATACCCCAAGAAGGATGGCACCACTATGGCCAAAATCTACGACGTATTCGCAAATGACAACGAATCCGCGGGGCTTTATCTCGTTCAAAATTATAATCTATCCGCCTCCTGGATAAAGGCCACCAAAGGCCGCACCTTGCTCATGGATGCCTGTCGCGCAGGAAACCTAAAAATGGCCCGCTTCCTCATTGAAGAGGGCGGGGCCAACGTTCATGCCATAACCGGATACAGCGAACTTGAAATCACCACCTTCGGCCGCACCCACCCCACGGAAGGAAAACTTACCCCCCTCTTCTTTGCGGCAAAAAATGGCAACAGCGACCTGATTAAATATCTAAAATCCAAAGGCGCCTACATCAACGTTCTATCCAACTTTGGAACCACACCGCTCATGCACGCCGTAACTGGAAACCACCTCGAAGCCACCCAAACACTGATTGCTCTCCACGCCAACGTGAACATCCAGATGAACCCCAACATCAATCAGGTCGACCTACGAAAAGTCGGAGCCTACAACGAAATCTCCACCGCCTACCGCCGCGCCCGCGCCGGAGGAAATGAACAAATTATCCAAGCCCTGCAACAAGCCGGCGCCCGACCGTAGGAAATTTATATGACCTTTCTCTATGAGGAACTCGACTTCCGCCCCACCCCCATCGGCGATCTCATGTTACGCCGACGGCGCATGCCCCAATTCGGCGATACCGATATTTTTGAAGTAAAACTAGGCGAAGATTTTTTAATGACCAGCCTCTTCCACGAGGCCGAATCGCAACTCGCCAAACTCGGACTCAGCGCATTGGATCAGGACAACCTCGATGTGGTGGTCGGCGGCCTCGGCCTTGGCTATACCGCCGTCGCGGCACTCGAAGATCCCCGCGTGAAATCGCTCGTAATTATCGACTATCTCGAAGCCGTAATCGGCTGGCATCAGAACGGATTGGTGCCACTGGGGAAAACCTTAATCGACGACTCTCGCTGTCGGCTCATCCATGCCGACTTCTTTGCCCTTTCGCGCGACACCCAAAATAGCTTCAACCCCGAGCACCCGAAAAAACAACACGACGCCATCCTGCTCGACATCGACCACACCCCCACCAACGTCCTGCACCAAAGCAACACCCACTTTTATACCGAAGAAGGCCTCACCGAACTCAGCCAACACCTCAAATCCGACGGCATCTTTGCGATGTGGGCCGATGGATCACCGGTCGAAGAATTTACACACCGATTAAGCCGAGTATTTAAAACCGCCGAATCCCACACCATCGAATTCAACAACCCCATCACCGATGGCACCTCCGTCGGCGCGGTTTACGTTGCACGCAAATCATAAGTCACAATCGACCCACTTTTGCTGACCGAGCCTTACGCTTTAAATTTCGGACCTCCAACTTCGGAGGAATAAACCGTTGAAGAGAATCTATACTAAAAATCGTAGGCAAGACTGATAACAAGCTGGTAGTCGTTCTGATCGGGAGTAACGGTTCCGCCCGCTCCATCATCTTTAGGTTGCGGTTTTTCGATACGATCCCAGATAAAAGAAACATCGAGATCGAGATTATTGATAATATCGATCGAAATAGAGGAAATCATGTGATGCGTATATTGCCCGTTGGCCTTATTCAGCCAACGCAGGCTGTAATCGAAAAGATAATCAACGCGCCCGTTTACTTCGAGTTCGTAGTATGTTCCGGCCGTAAAAAAAGGCGAATCCGAAGAGTCGTCGATCCCAGCTTCTACCGAAACAAACTGTTGATTTTGGTACCCTGCCCCGGTCGTAAGCGTCCACTCCGTTTTCGGAGTATGCAGCAGATTAAGTCCCCCGCCCATAGAGAGCGAATACTGCGAATCAATATTACTGAATGGGTCTCTGAAAAACTCTGCTGCTAGCACCTGCCAATAAAATTTAGACGTCATAAATCGGTCATAATACCCATTCAAACGCTGATTATTAACCGTGTCCCCGCCCTCTCCATTTCGGCTATAGTTCGATAGATAATCGGCATTAAAACGCGTTGCCGCGGTTCGGCGTTTAAGATTAGCGATTGTTGTGATGTCGGTGGTTTCTGTATTTCCACCACGGGCCGTAGCTCCGAACGAAATAATACCGGACCAAAAGTCTCGTTCG
>JAUUYK010000098.1 GCA_030588285.1 Kiritimatiellales bacterium | reverse complement strand
CTCAAGGAAGAACCTGCCGAGGTAGTTCGCACCACGTTGCGCAGCTACGGCAACCTATCCGTCACCCGTTTAATCGAAAAGATGGTTCCATCGGTATTACCCGAAGCAAAATGGAAAAAATACTGGGAAGGAGCCAGACGTGGGCTGAAACAAGATGCATCTGTTGAAATTCCAAAAAAACGTTCCGACAATATTATTTTCCATAAATTGGGCATGGCTTACGACGATGAATGGTTCGGACAGATTACGAAAGATCGCGATATTGAAGGTCTGTTTGCTCGCTTCAAGGAGATCATCGAAAAGAAAATTGATTGCAGCTCTGATGCCGCAAAAGACGCGCTAGCGAACCGCCTCGCCTTTATTATTAAAGGGGCTCCTTCTGCCAAACCAGAATGGAAAGCGGAAGGATTTATCTATGCTCGTATTTTAGACGTTGAACCCTCTGGATTAGAAACCGAACAATTAATTCATGATTTGATCACCAATGACCTAGTAACCACCCTGGATCGTCTTCCTTCCCGTCAGTTGCAAACCTTGCTGGCCATCCTGATTGAAAACGACAAAGAAGCGGTAATTGCCACATTAAGTAATGTCATTCCCGTAGTCAGCCATCCGGTTCTGAACGAAGTTATGAGTGCGCTCATTAAATATGGTGCTGAAGATGTGGTTCGCCAAATCATGTCGGTGGCGGTTGCCAAACGTGTGGCCAGTGCGCCGATGTTGCTTTGGTGTCAGCGTTCAACGAGTTATATCGAGGAATGGAAACTAATCTCTAAAGGCGATCTCGCCTTCCGAGTTCAGGAAGTATTAGAAGTGAACCTCGCGGGGGCCATGCTCCGTGCGCAGAACCAACTTCGCGACCGCTTCCAGCAGGAGGAATGGCTGCACGAAGTTATGGATGCCATGACCAAACAGCAACGCCGCGACTTTATGCGCCGAATCAACGAAGGGCAGGGCTGGGAAGCCCTCGATCGTAAATCGGTGATTGCTAAAGTGCTTCGTAAATTCCCTGAACTTCAGGACATTATTCTCCCATCGGCCTCCTCCGCTCCGAAGCGTGAAATTCCGATGACCTCCACTCGAAGCTACGTTGAGCGACAGAAGCATCTCGAAAAAATTATGACGGTTGATATTCCGGAAAACTCAAAAGAAATTGAGTTGGCTCGGAGCTATGGTGACCTTCGTGAAAATGCCGAGTTTAAATATGCCAAGGAACGGCAAGGCTTGCTGATGGCGCAAGGGGCGCAACTCGCGGACGATCTTGAACGAGTGAAACCAACCAACTATGCCAATATTCAAATCGATACGGTGGGCGCGGGCTGTGGGGTTGAGCTCAAATATAACGACGGAGCAATAGAAACCTACTACATCCTCGGAGCATGGGATCAGGAGGAATCGCTTTCGGTGATTTCCTGCGAAACCCGCCTGGCCAAAGCGCTGAAAGGGCACGTGGTTGGAGACGTGGTTGAGATTCCTGCCGGGCGCTGCGAGCTGCATGCAATTCTTCCCATTTCGGACGAAATCAAGCTCTGGATCAAAAGCTAAAGCATGAATCTAATTCCACCCACTTGCTATGCTCATTGAAGAGCACGAAGCTCGCGAAGAAAGCACCTTCATGAGGGTTGCGGTCGAGAGCAACGTGTGGGGGGGGGTAGTTTGTAAGCCAAAAATGAACCACTTCTCATTCGTGAAATACGTCTAAAGAAGTGCGATCGTAAAAGCGATCGAATGCCGAAGAAATCCTCTTCGGCATTTTTTATTGTGCGACAAATCTGATTCTATGGCCTTATGTCCGTGACCATCACGGCTCTTTTTCTTATAGTTTAGTCTTTGGAGTTTTCAATGGATCAATCAAATACAGATGAAACGAACCCGCTCGACGAAACCGAAAATGAAACTGTAGGTGGAGCCTCTTCGTTGGATCTGAGTCAGGTTAAGCATGTGCTCTCCGTAAAAATGGAGCGTCCAGATGCGCATTACACCTCCATCACTCCCCTTGGAAAAGGTTCGTTTGGCGAAGTACATAGCGCGCTCGACACGTTGCTCGGGCGCGAAGTGGCCATTAAATCGCTGAAAAAACATTTCCGCGAGGAGGAAGAGGTGGTCGATCGCTTTTTGAAAGAGGCCCGGGGAACCGCGCAGCTCGAACATCCGAATATTATGCCGGTGCATGAAATGGGCGTAACCGATGAGTTAGGCGTCTACTTCACCATGAAAAAAGTCGAGGGGGATGACTTAAAACAAATTTTAGATCGGTTGACCGAAAACCCCGCCTTTTATAAAAAACAATATTCCTTAAATATCCTGCTCGATATCTTTTTATCCGTTTGTAATGGCGTGGCTTTTGCACACAGTAAAAATGTGATTCATCGCGACCTAAAACCGGCCAATATCATGACGGGCGAATATGGCGAAGTGTTGATTCTCGACTGGGGTTTAGTGAAACATCTAAACTCGAATGAAGAGGGGCGAGGCGGAGTGAAACTTCGCATGGAAGAATTTGATATTGGCACCAACACGTTGGATGGATCCGTTTCAGGAACCCCTAACTATATGTCGCCGGAGCAGGCCAACGGTAAGACCGACGAAATAAATTTTCAGAGCGATGTCTACAGTCTGGGCGCCATTCTTTACCACATGCTCACGTACCTCCCGCCCTTCGAAAAAACACAACTACGCAAGCTCCTCGAAAACGTCAAATTAGGTCGGTTTAAGCCCCCGCGGAAACGCTGTCCAGAAATGAAAATTCCTCGGGAGCTGGAGGCCATATGCCTGAGAGCCATGTCGCGCTTCCCTATGAGTCGCTACACCACCGTCGAGCATCTTGCTCAGGATATCCGCAACTTCCTCGAACACCGCAACGTCAAAGCGTATAAGGCCCCTCGGATTATTCGTTTTTGGAACGCGTGTCGGCGGCACCCCATCAAATCGAGTGTGGTGGTTGCGGCTGGAGTGGCCCTGATTTTTGCCTTCGGTTTTCAGCGGGCCATGATTCAAGGAAGCTACCGCACCAACTTTCGTAATGCCGAAGAGTTTCGGTTGAGTGTCCTGGAAAAAATACCGACGGCAAAAAAGAAATACGACGAACTACAGGTCATTTCTCGAGCCGCCCGCCGCATCGGCGAATCGCCGGAGGAAGAAAAACTGCGGCTCTCCTTTCAGAAACTAACGGGCGAGATTGCTCGCGACTTTAATTTGGCCCTAAATTATTATGAAAACGTGCCGGAATCGTTGAGAGGGAAACCTCAGGTTCGGGCGGGGGTTTTAGAGGTGGAGCGCCAGCGGATAGACTTTGCTTTCTATCAAAACAAATATGAATTTGTTGAAAATAAACTGGCCGAAATAGACGTACGTATTAAACGGTGGGGGGGTGCTGTTTCTGCGGAAACCACTCAGTTTTTAGACGATGTTCGCTTTCGAAATTTAGGCTATGGCGTATTGGAAATTATAGGCTCGTCGAACGTGATCGAGGTGATGATTTTTAGCGTTGATGAACATGAACCGTGTTTCACGCAAGGGGATATGGTTGACCGAACCCGCGAATTCCCCTTTGTAATTGATCCCATTTATTCAGGGTCCTATATCATGGAAGTGGTTTTGAAAAATGGGAGCAAACTCCCTTATCCCGTCTTCATAGAGCACGGAGAACAAAAACAGATTACCTTAGAAATTCCGTCCGAAATTCCCGAAGATATGGCTTATGTTCCCGCCGGAACCTTCTTTTTTGGCGGCGGCGAATCGCGCTTTTTCCGATTGCATCGCCGTGCGTTGAATGGATTTTTTATTAAGAAGTACGAGGTCACCTTTGCGGAATACCTCGTCTTTTGGAAAACGCTGGATCTAGAGAAAAAACAGGCGTATCGAAGCCGCATTCAATTCAACGAAACCGAGCGAAAATTTTATGACGCGTGGGATGAACAAGGGATGTTGCAAGATAAGCGATTGACCCCCGGACTTCCCGTGGTTGGTCTTTCGCGCGATGCGGTGAATGCCTATTGTGCCTGGCTCGGAAAACAAAAAGGCGCCACCATTCGTCTGCCCTCTGCCGAAGAGTGGGAAAAAGCCGCGCGCGGCGTGGACGGTCGGCGCTATGTTTGGGGTAACGGATTTCATGAAAAACTGACCCTCACGAAGAAAAATAAAGCCGCCAAAGCGAAATTTCCGCTGTTTGCTCCGCCCGGTAGTTTTCGGTTTTCCGATGTCTCCGTCTATAACGTCTGCGACACCGCGGGTAATGTTCGTGAAATGACCTCCTCGCCCTTGCCGGGCAGTGGCGCTGAAAAAATATTATATCAGCTTAAAGGCGGAAGTGCCTTCACCACTGAAACCTTCCTGCCCTGCAGCTATGCCTCCGATACGCCCGTTGTCCCGAGCGATGTTGGTTTTCGCTATGTTCAGGAACTGCAGGAACGATGATTAGAATCGCGGCTCAATCCCAATCAGCAGCGCACGCTCTCGCCCTCGTCGAATCGTTGCAGCAGCGCTTTGTCCACGCTTTGGAAAAAGTCAGCGGAGCAAAGTTTACCCCTGTGCAATGGTATCGCGATGGCGGACAGCATGGTGGCGGAGAACGCTTTGGCGTGGAAGACTCGGCAGTGCTCGGGCGCGCTTCGGTAAATGTTTCGCAAGTGCACTACGACGACACTCCAGGGCGGAAACTCGGTTCTGCCTCGGCCATCTCCACCATTGTTCATCCTGTTCATCCGCACGCCCCGTCCGTGCATATTCACATCAGTTGGACCGAACTAAAAGGGGGCGAAGGCTATTGGCGCATCATGGCCGACCTCAATCCATCCATTCCAAATTCAAAACAGACGGAACAATTCTCCGAAGCCCTCCGGCTGGCTGCGCCCGCCGAGTTTGAATCCGCCCGCGCGCAGGGCGAACGCTACTTCTTTATTCCCGCTCTCGGTCGGCATCGCGGGGTTGCTCATTTTTATCTCGAAAACTACAGCACCGGAAATTTCGATGCGGATCTTGTTTTTGCCCAGAAAATTGGGGAAGCGGCGATTGATACCTACATCCAAATTTTGGAAGAAGTGATGGCCAAAAATTGCCCGCTATTAGACGAAGAAAAGGCCG
>JAUUYK010000137.1 GCA_030588285.1 Kiritimatiellales bacterium | reverse complement strand
GATCATGAGCAGTTTATCGAGGGAGGAGCATTCCAAGAGCACTTCGCCCTTCACTTGGGTGCCGATGTATCCGTTTTCATCGCATTTTATTTGTAGTTCGGTGGCGGTCAGTTCGCGAACGGCAACCTCTTTGAAGCTGGCATTTTCGGTGCAACGGGGATACTGATTTTTGTAGTCTTTGATCAGGTGTTTGATGTAGCGAATGGTATAGCCATTCAGCGTGTTTAGATTTTTCTCCACCTCGTCTAACTCGGCGAGAATGTCGTCGATATCCCTCCGGTTCTTTTCAATGTCGAAAAGGGAGATTCGTTTGATCCGCACGCCGAGCAGCATTTCAATATCGGCATCGATAATCGGGCGGCGCAGTTTTTTCTTAAAAGGTTTAAGGCCAGTATAAATGGCGGCCATGACCTCTTCATAGGTTTTGCATTGCTCGATGAGTTTATAGATTCGGTTCTCAACGAAGATTTGAACGAGGGTCTTATTATGAAAATCATCAAGAAGTTTTGATCGGCGCAGATTGAGCTCGCCTTCGAGAATCACCAAGAGCTGCTTCGTATTTTCGCGCAGCACCTCATCAATGCTCATTTCAACGGGGCGGTTTTCGCGTAGGCAGATCAGGCGCCCTGAAACGGAGGTTTCGCATTTGGTGAAAGCATATAACGCCTGAATCGTTTTTTCCTGCGCGGCTCCCGGCGAAAGAGTCAGTTCGATTTCGACCTTTTCGGCCGTGAAATCGTCGATGGTGCGCACGGCGAGTTTTTTCTTTTTCACGGCATCTTCAATGGAGGCCGTCAGTGTTTCGGTGGTGGTTCCGTGAGGCACTTCGGTAATGACTAACCGGTTATTTTTCCGGGCTTCAATTTTTGCGCGCAGTTTAACTTTTCCGTTGCCTTTGTTGTATTCCGAGGCATCCATCAATCCGCCGGTTTGGAAGTCGGGCAGTAGATTAAGCTCAACGGGGGTCCGCTTCTTTTCGCGTAGGATCTCGATTTGTGCTTCGAGCAGTTCGATGAAGTTATGCGGAAGAATGCTTGTTGAAAGGCCCACGGCAATGCCGTCGGCGCCCAGCATGAGCATCAGCGGGAGTTTACACGGAAGGCTGACGGGCTCTTGATTTCGGCCGTCGTAGCTGGCAATCCATTCCGTGAGTTCTTTGTTGAAAAGCTCGTTGCGCGCAAGGGGAGTGAGGCGACATTCGATATACCGCGAGGCGGCTGCGCGGTCGCCGGTGAAAATGTTGCCATAGTTTCCTTGGCCTTCAATCAGGTAGCGTTTATTCGTGAGGGTCACCAGCGCATCGGCAATGGAGGCATCGCCGTGCGGATGATACTGCATCGTGTGGCCGACAATATTGGCCACTTTAATGAACCGCCCGTCGTCCTTTTCTTTGAGGGCATGCATAATGCGGCGCTGTACCGGCTTTAGCCCATCTTCCAGGGCCGGGATGGCCCGATCGCAGATGACATAGGTGGCATACTCCAGAAAGTTGGAGCGGATCATTTGGTTCAGCGGGCCATGTTCGCTATGCAGCGGGTCGAACTTTTTAGGGCCTTCTTCCACAGGGGGAAGTTCGACCTCCGGTTCAATTTCCTGCTCGATCTCCTGTTCCACTTTGGCTTCAAAGAGGTTGAGTTCTTCGTTTTGTTTTTGTTCGCTCATCGGTATTCGCATCCATTCGCGGGTTTAAATTGATTAAAGCATTTCGGCATCGACGACGAGGTTGTCCATAATAAAGTCGCGCCGGTCGGGGGTGTTTTTTCCCATATAAAAGGAGAGGATTTCTGAGATGGAATGATCGCCGTTTATCTCGACTTGCGAAAGCCGCATGCCGTCGTCGCTGATGAAATCTTTAAACTCCTTTGGGGAGATTTCGCCGAGCCCTTTAAAGCGGGTAATCTCGGCATTTTGGCCGAGTTTGTTGAGGGCTTTTTTGCGCTCCGCGTCGGTATAGCAATAGATCGTCTGTTTTTTGTTTCGAACGCGGAATAGCGGGGTCTCCAGAATTTTTAGGTGGCCTTCGCGTACGAGCGATTCAAAAAATCGCAGAAAAAAGGTGATCATTAAATTGCGAATGTGTAATCCGTCGACGTCGGCATCGGTGGCCAGAATCACGTTATTGTAGCGTAGGTTATCGATACTTTCTTCGATATTGAGGCCGCGCATCAGGTTATAGATTTCCACGTTTTTATAAAGCGTGTCGCGCTTCAGGTCGCACACATTCAGCGGCTTTCCTTTAAGCGTGTAAATGGCCTGATTATTGGCGTTGCGGCAACTCACGATCGAGCCGGCGGCGGACTGGCCTTCGGTGATGAAGACCTGGGTATTGAGGTGTTTTTGTTTTTCGCGATTAAAGTGGTTTTTGCAGTCTTTCAATTGAGGAATCCGAATGGAGACGGATTTGGAGCGTTCGCGCGCTAGTTTTTTAACGGAGTTGAGTTCTTTGCGGAGCTTTTGCGTTTCTTCGATTTTGGTGATCAGTTTTTTGGCTTCGGTTGGATCGCGATGCAGGAGATCGGCGATCACTTTAGAAACTTTCGCCACGAGGTCGGAACGAAGCTCGGAGTTTCCCAGTTTATTCTTGGTCTGGCTCTCGAAGATCGGCTCTTTCAAACGGATGGCCACGGCGCCGAGTACGCCTTCTCGGACATCATCACCCGAATATTTTTTACTGGCATAGTCGTTGATTCCGCGCAGTAGACCTTCGCGAAAGGCGGAGAGGTGGGTGCCGCCATCGGAGGTGTATTGCCCGTTTACAAAGGAATAATACTCCTCAGAAAAACGATTGGTATGGGTGAGGGCAATTTCGATGGTTTTATCGGCGTAGTGCAACGGGGTATAGATTTTTTCGTATTGGCTTTCGTCACGGATCAAGTCGAGCAATCCGCCTTTACTATGGAACAGTTCGCCATTAAACCAGATTTTAAGCCGCGCATTGAGATAGGCATAGAAGCGCAGGCGCCGTGCTAGATGATCGGTATTAAACTTAAATTTTTTGAAAATATCGGGGTCCGGAGAAAATGAAACATAGGTTCCATCAACTTCGTCGGTCTTGCCCTGTTCTTCCCGAATTAACGTGCCACGCTCAAACTCGGCTTCTACAAATTTTCCGTCGCGATGACTGCGCACCAAGAAATAGGTTGAGAGGGCGTTTACCGCTTTGGTTCCAACGCCATTGAGACCCACGCTAAATTGAAAAACATCATCGTTATATTTTGCGCCGGTATTCATTTTCGAAACGCAGTCCACAACCTTGCCCAGCGGAATGCCCCGCCCGCGGTCACGGATCGAGACGAAGTCATCCTCGATCGTGACATCGATCCGAGTGCCGTGGCCCATAATGAATTCGTCGATGCCATTATCGATCACTTCTTTAACAAGAATATAGATGCCGTCGTCGTAATGAACGCCTGTACCTGTCCGGCCAATGTACATTCCTGTCCGTAAGCGAATATGCTCCAGCGACGATAATGTTTTGATCTTGTCTTCCGTGTACTCGTTCTTTTTTGCCGCCATCTTTCTAAGACCCTCTAAAACCGCAAGATATGGATAGTTTTTCCCTGTAAACCACAAAATGTAGCAATTCGCCTTCTGGTCTTCAAGCGGTTCGGCGGAGGAATGTTTTCATCGGTCTCCTCGGGAATGGGAAATAGATTGCATCTAAAGCGACGGCCGTCCGTTTAGAGGTCGCGACGCTCGTCGCAGAAGGCGGGGTCGGAAACGCTTAGGAAATAGGTAGAAGCGCTTTACATCGGTCGCTAGGTTCTTATCATTAAACGACTTTAAAGAAAGGAGCTCATATGAATAGCCGAATAGTACATGGTGCAGGAATCGTGATCATGGGAGCCACATTGCTGGTTTCCGGATGCAAATCAAAATCAGCCGCTGGAGAGGAAGCCAAGAAAGGCGCAGCCTATGGCGCCCTCGGCGGGGCTGTTTCTGGGTTTTTCTGGGGAATTTTCAGCGGAAATCCCCTGGAACGAGCGGCTCAGGGTGCGGTGGTTGGGGGAGCAACGGGGGCCACGATGGGCGCCGTCCATGGCTCCAGTAAAGACCGTGACCTCAAAGCGGAATATGGCGAAATTAATTATAAAGGACTCATGGCGCTTGTTTCGCGCGATTAT
>JAUUYK010000031.1 GCA_030588285.1 Kiritimatiellales bacterium | reverse complement strand
GCCTCGCATAAATTTCTTCGTTAACTGCCAAGCGTATCGCGAGATTAAGTCAAATTCACGGCAGAAATATTAAACTTCTATATTAAGTATTTAGTTTACAGTTTCACAAAACTTTTAATGGCATAAATGGTGCTAGTTCGATAGGCTCCAAGTTTGACGCTCAGAAGTGGATCGCATCGAGGTTAATGATTGGATTGGTAGGTTTTGATGGCGGCTGAAGGCGGGAAGGCAACTCCTGTCTTTCGCATGTTGTGCAAATGGAAATACGAAGGGGGAAATTATGAATAAGTGGATGAATAGAATTTTCATGGTATGTATGTTCGGAGTCGTTGGGAATATATATGCATTGGATGATTTTCTAATCGAAAATCAGCGCACGAACCTAATGGAGAATGCTACATGGGGTGACACCTATGTGGGTAAATACACCGATGAGAATATTTTAGTTGTTCAAGATGGTGCAACCCTTGAAAGTGCAGATGCTTTCGTGGGGTTTTCTGATACCGCATCCTCAAACACGGTGTTAATTGCGGGCGATGGCTCTGAATGGTCGATGGGAAACCTCCAAGTTGGCTCAGAATCCAATAGTTACAATCAGGTGGTGGTTTGGAGTAATGGAGTTGTTGAAATAGCAAACTCGCTATCCATTCTTGGCGTGACGAATGGCAATCAATTTATTCTGGGAGACGGTGGCACTCTGAAAATGGGCTCTGATTTTGATGCGGCTTTAGCGGGATTTAGCTTCGAAAGCAACGGCACCTTATCCGTCGCAGGAACGCTAAGTAATATGGATAACGTTGAGGGAAGCCGGCACCTTGTTCTTACGGGTGAAAATGCGGCATGGCTGCGTTCGACCAACACAGTCCACATTGGAGCAAACTCAAGTGGGAATAGCCTCACTATTGATGATGGAGCGCAGTTCGAATTTACCAATCTGGTGGTCGGGGCTGTCGGAACGGAAAGCAACCTCTTTACCCTGTCCAGTGGATCGATGGCCACGATCAACAGTAACCTGACTCTCGCGGGGCAGGACAGTGCGGTTAATTTGGAGGGAGAGGCATTCATTGGCGAAGACCTCAGTATCACCGGGACCAGCAACCTTTTTTCTGTCTCTAGCGGATCAATGGCCACGATCAACAGTAACCTGACTCTCGCGGGGCAGGACAATGCGGTTAATTTGGAGGGAGAGGCATTCATTGGCGGAAACCTCAGTATCACTGGGATCAGTAACCTCTTTACGGTTGGCGGAACGACTAAGGTTATGGGCGATATTGATTCCAATACCGGAATTCAATTTAGCGGGGGAACACTCGAAGCATACGGCACTGTAAACATGGAAAGCATTGATGGAAACGGAAGCATGCTGCTGACGGGCGATCAGGCGCGGTGGACTAATAATACAACTATTTCTATTGGCGCATCTATCGGTGGTACAACCCTTTTAGTGCAAAGCAATGCTTTGATTAGAGCGGATACTATTGTGGTAACCTCAAGCGAAGTTATTCTCACAGATGGGGGCACCATGGATATGGCAAGAAGTGGCTCATTTTTAACGAATAGTTCAATAACGGTTGAAGATGAAGGGAAGTTGATATTTGGATTTGATCTTGTGGAATCAAATTTCTTTATCGGAAATTCAAGTATTGCATGGAGCGCAAAGGGGATTATTGAGTTTCAGGGAGCAGCACCGATTATCGGTGGATGGGATATTTCTGCCGAAAATAATTATACAGAACTAGGAACACTCTTCCTTAATGATGGTCGGCAGATGATTGTTAATGGGGCGAATGCCTACTGGGATGCAGCAATCAATAACCTGCATGTCGGCGATCTTTCATCGGATAACACCTTGGTTATTTCCAACGGAGCGTGGGCCGCGGTCAAATCGATGACGATCGGTGATTTTTCGGAGATGGGCGGAAGTGATAATTTGGTCCTCATTAGTGGGGCGGGGACATCAGTGACGAGTTTGAATCATACCGTGATTGGCGGAGCTCTACTCGATTTCGACAACGGCGATATTGTACAGCACCAAGGTGGAAATGGAAATGTATTGCGTGTTGAAGACGGAGCCTCGTTCTATTCTCCAGGCACGTTGCATAACCGAAACGCTACAGGAACGTCCGGTCTAGAGATTGCCTCAGGTGCGGTTGTGGATGTGAATAATTACTATCAAGGTTCCGGTGCTTATCTAACTATTTTAACGGATTCTTCAGGAATCAATACGGGCCTGTTGCGTGCCAATACCGCGGAATTCGAGGCGGGAGCCAAGGTGGGTGTGGATGCGATATCCAAGTTGGAATTTGATCTGATCTATACCAATTCGATTGTTGAAGCCAATACGATGATTATTGGAGGCTCCACCAATGGAACCTCTGCTGATTTGGCTATGCTGAATGCATCCGGTGGATCATTGGTGAAATACAACCTCATGCTTGAAGGCGGCACCAATATTGTCGCCACGTATTCTCGGAATTATATTACTGACTCTGCGGGTTTTGATCCGGATTCAATTATTGCTGGCATTGCGGATGAAATTGACTTACTTGCATCTCAAGGGAATGCCGCCGCTTCAAATCAGGTTGAAATTCTGGATACGATGACGGGTGAACAACAAAGTCAGCAGATGGAACAAATGTATATTTACGGCTTACCGACCTTTATGCACAATCAAGGTGTTTTTGGCGGAATTGATCAGGTTCGGGCCCGAGGAGAAGCCAAACGCTCCAGTTCAAGTAAGCCTAGTGGAGCTGCCGGGCCACATGCAGCAGATCAAGGACTACTAGGATGGGTTAAAGTCTACGGTGGATTTGGAAGCCGTGATGAGGATGGTAGTGGCGCGGGCTTTAAGGATGGTTACAACGTCCAGTCCTACGGAACGGTTGTTGGGGTGGATCAAGCCTTTGGTAGTTTGTTGTTTGGCCTGGCTGGCGGGTATGCAGGCTCTACTATAGAAGGCGACAATAATGATCAGAGCGATGCGACAACGGGCTACGGCCTCGTCTATGCTAATTATGGCGTGGACGATTGGTTTGGAGACCTTGTTGTAAGCTATGGCCTGACCGATATAGATAATCAATCCGGCACGGAATTTGGCGCAACATCTTCGATAAAGGCGTCTCAAACGGCATTCTTTATCGGGGGCGGTAACGAGGCTATAGATGAAGCATCAGGGACACTTTTTCGGTCATCACTGGGCCTGCAAGTGAGCCAATTTGCTCAAGATGAATATTCGGAAATCTCGACCTCGGTGGGCAAAGATGTGGAGGCCTACGATCGGATGAGCTATCAGTCGAAAGTTGGTGTTTCTATCATGTTACCTACGGAAAACTCTAAAGTTAAACTGGAAAGCGAGATCCGGGCATTTTGGTTGCATGAGTTTAACACCGATGAGGAATTCCTTAATTATACCCTTATCGATTCCACTCAACCCGGCCAATTCATTATGCGGTCGCCCGATCAAGACGTGGGTCTGTTTGGCTTCGGAATGCTGAGCAAGTGGGATAGTGGCCTGCAGCTTCGTATGGATGTCGATGGACAGCTCAGTAAAACGTATTATTCTGTCACGGTTAGTGGCGGTTTACTTTACGAATTCTAACCGTTCCATCTAGTGAACTCTCGAAAGCCCGGATGTCCAACACATGGAACTCCGGGTTTTCTTTTTCCAAGGATTGACCGCATTCTAAAAGCCATTGAAGGAACCGAAAAACGAGTTAACCCAAGGTAAGCAACCGAGATTCTCCCCCCACAAGAACTTTTCGCGGTTCCCGAGGTGTGTTCTTCGTGATTTCTTACCCCTCCAACTGGAGGGATAAGATGACATATATCAGCCTTTATTCAGCTCCCTGATTAAGGTTGATTGCCGCCTTTTTTGTGTAGTGGGGTGAGTCGCCCCATTCATTGAAGCCGACGGTTTCGCCGATGCCTTTGATGCGGTTGCTGAGACAACCGCGGCACATGGAGGAGTTTTCGTCGAGGCACGGTTTGTCATCGTAAAGCGTATAACTCGGGCGGAATTCGGTTTCGGTGACGTTGGGCATAATAATATTTGCGCCACATTTCAATCCCATTTCGCGGCCTTTGTGCTCCAAGGCTTGGAGGGCGGTGGCGGCGGCAATGTTGATGTCTTTGAGTACAATGCGCGTGACGGCAATCATTTTGAGACCGAGGGTGAGTGCGTCCTGTTTTTGTTCCTCGGAATAAGGCGGAATTTTGGCCCCCATTGGGGTGTTGCGGTGCGGGATATACGGCCCCATGCCGACCATATCCACATCGATTTCTTTCATGAAAAGAATATCGTTCACCAGATCATCCATCGTCTGATTGGGCAAGCCCATCATTACACCAGTGCCAACTTGCCAGCCTGTTTTTTTGAGCAGGGCTAAACAGGATTTTCGGATTTCGAGTGTATGATCTTCTGGATGCAATTGCCGGTAGAGTTCGGGATTGGTGGTTTCGATGCGCAATAAATAGCGGTGTGCTCCGGCCTCGCGCCACCGGCGATAGGTTGCCTCGGTTTGTTCGCCGAGCGATAGGGTGATGCCCAGCTTGCCGCCGGTCTCTTTTTTTACCCGTAGCAATACGCGTTCGATCATTTCAATATAGGCGGCATCCTGCCGTTCACCGGATTGGATCACGGCCGAGCCGTACTCATTTTCAAATGCCCAGAGTGCTTCGCGGACGATTTCATCTTCGTCCATTTGAAAGCGTTCAACCTCGGTATTGCTCTTGCGGATTCCGCAGTAGTAACAATCCTTCACGCAAATATTACTGCACTCAATAATGCCGCGGAAATAGGCGACTTTTCCGACGTTCTTTTCTTTCATCCGATAGGCACAGTCGTAGAGCGCTTGCAATTCAGCGGAATCAGAAATCGACAGCAAAGCCTTCATTTCCTCTGCGCTAAGGGTTTCGCCACGATCCACTTTTTCTATAATAGTTGTTGTCATATATTTTCCTAAAAGTAGAGGTCGCGATCGCCATTTTTGACTTGGTCGATTCGTTCGAGCAGTTTTATTTTTTGGTCGCCTTCGGGCATACGGTCGAGCTCTCGCTCAATCTGCTTCATGCCGGCCACGCGGGTTTCAGGCGAAGAATAGTCTTCCATATATTCCAGAAACGTAAGCACCGCATTGGGTGTGCAAAACCGCTTCACAAACCCCGGGATGGCGAATTCCATAAAGTGCTCGCCGGTGCGCCCAAGGCGGTAGCAGCCGGTGCAGAAGCTGGGAATAAAATCGGCCTCGCATAGCTCGCGGATCACCTGGTCGAGCGATCGTCCGTCGCTGAGCACAAACTGGCTTTTTTTATACGATTCTTCGTCTTCCTGCGAATAGGCACCGATGCCAATGTTCGACCCAGCATCGATTTGCGAAACCCCGAACTCGATGATTTCGTTGCGCAGTTCCACCGATTCGCGGCAGGTCAGAATTAAGCCCGTGTACGGAACTGCAAGGCGAAGAATGGCAACGAGCCGTTTGAAATCGTAGTCGCTTACTTCATATGGAGGGCGATCGCACAGCTCCGTGCCGATGGCGGGTTCAATGCGGGGGAAACTGATGGTGTGTGGACCAACATTAAATTTTTCTTCTAGATGGATGGTGTGGTAGAGCAGCGCCATCGTTTCGAAACGCCAGTCAAACAGGCCCATTAAAGCACCTATTCCCACATCATCGATCCCTGCTTCCTGTGCCCGATCAAGCCCGTGCAGGCGCCATTGATAATTGCTCTTCGGCCCCGAGGGATGCATTTCTGCATAGGTTTTCTGATGATAGGTTTCCTGGAAAATCTGATACGTGCCAATGTCGGCCGATTTCACCTTTTTGAATCCCGCCACATCTAGCGGAGCGGCATTAATATTGACCCGTCGGATTTCGCCATTTCCGTGTTTTTGTTGATACACTTGCTTTACCGTATCGTGGATAAATTGCGCGTCATATTTCGGGTGTTCCCCGTAGACCATAATAAGGCGTTTATGGCCCCGGTCGACCAATGCCTTTACCTCGCAATCGAGCTCTGCAACATTAAGGGTCTTGCGCGCCACCTCTTTATTCGTGCAACGGAATCCGCAGTATTGGCAATTATTAATGCACTCGTTTCCAATATAAAGCGGGGCAAAAAGCACAATCCGGTTGCCATAAATTCGTTCTTTTAACTCCCGTGCACCCGCAAAAATTTCTTCTACCAGTTCCGGCTCTTTTGCATTAATCAGCACCGCCATTTCCTCCGGATCGAGGCGATTTTTATCCAGCGATTTTTGGATGATTTCGCGCACCCGTTCGGCGGTTGGATTTTCGGTGGTTTCCAGCCACTCGAAGATTTCTTCCTCGGGTATAAAACTTTTTAATCCAGTTGTATCAATTTTCATAATGGTTGCTCATTTTAGTTATTTTTCGAAGTTCGAGTGAAGGCATCGAGTGCAGCAGGGAAAGGCGAAAGCACCCGCTTGAGAACCCCTTGCGTTTGGGAAATACAGAGCCCGTAGTTTGTGATCGGTACCCCCGCCGATTCGCATTTTTCAATGCGCGATAAAATTTCGCGACGGTTATGCATACAGCCGCCGCACTGCACCACCAACTTGTACTCCGCCAGATTATCCGGAAAATCGCGCCCAGCATAAATATCGATCTCCAGCTCACATCCGCAATAACTCCGCAACCAACGCGGAATTTTCACGCGGCCAATATCGTCCTCCGCCGCATGATGCGAACACGATTCCGCAATCAAGATTTTGTCGCCACTTTGCAGGTGATCGATCGCAGCGGCTCCGGCGGCAAACTTGGGTAAATCGCCTTTCAGTCGGGCAAAGAGAATCGAGAACGTGGTGCAGGGAATTTCGTTCGGCGTATCGCCGACCATTTTAAGCACCACCTGCGAATCGCAGATAACCACATCGGGCGGAGAGCGCAACTGGGTCAGCATGTGCGCGTATTCGCGCTCCTTCACCACCAACGTGGCAGCATCGTTATCGAGCGCATCGCGGATCGTCGAAACCTGCGGCAAAATGAGCCGCCCTTTTGGCGCCTGCAAATCGATCGGGACAATCAGCATTGCAATCCCCCCCGGCTTCACCAGGTCGCCGACCAACGGGGGCGGCTGAATAAATTCGACGGGACAAACCTTGATCAGCTCGGTTTTGAGCTTCGAGAGCACCCTATCGTGAGAAGCCAAATCGGTGGAACTGCAGGCCAAAAAGGAGGAATCGGTTGGAGGAACTAGATCCGCTTTATTCAAAATCCGAATAACCGGAATATTTTTTTCCGCAGCACGGGTTTCAATAGCCGCTTCAAATTCGCCGAACACATCGCCTTCGCAGATCAGCAAAATTACATCGGCGCGATCAAATACCTTCGCGGTTTTTTGAATTCGTTTTTCGCCGAGGGCCGTCGGATCATCGAGTCCAGCGGTATCAATAAAAACCACCGGTCCGATGGGCAACAGCTCCATGGTTTTCTCGACCACATCCGTTGTTGTGCCCGGCTGCGGAGAAACAATCGAAACGTCCTGCCCAGTAATCAAATTAAGGAAACTCGATTTCCCGACATTCGTCCGGCCGAACAACGCGATATGCAATCTCAAACTTTTGGGTGTTGTTTTCATTTTTTGACCACTTCGTGGTTTCTAGTCCCTGAATCCCAATGCCATTAAATTTTGCGGGGCGAGCGTTTTTTTAACGATTTCCTCCCCGAGTTTCTCTTCCAAAAACCCACGGACCGTCCGTTGATTTTGTTCGTGAAATTCTTTCCCCAATTCCGCGCAACGGTCGTATCCGAGCACAGGAACAAATGCAGTAATAATTTCGGGAGAAGCATAGAGGCGTTCCAGACATTGGCCTTGATCTACGTCAATATCTTCCGCGTGTTTCGCCATCATTTTTGCGGCGGTGTTGAGGTGCTCGATCGATTCGAGCAAGGCCTCCGCGAGCAGCGGCATAAACTCGCAGATTTGCAGGGATCCCCGCGCCGCGCAATCTGCAATAATCCCGTTGTTGGCCTTCACTTTAATGCCCAGTTGAATGATGCTCTCCAGAATTACGGGATTCACTTTCCCCGGCATAATCGACGACCCCGCTTGCACGGCGGGAAGCTCAATTTCCCCCAACAACTGAAGGCGGCGGAGATCGTCAGAAATTTTAATCAGGTTAATG
>JAUUYK010000014.1 GCA_030588285.1 Kiritimatiellales bacterium | reverse complement strand
TCACGGATAGAATCCCCCATGGTAATCACATTCCCGCCGGGCATCGTGGAGATGCCGAGGCCGATGGAGGGAGTTCCGTTAAAGTTCATTATATTCTGCGGGGGTTCTAGGTATCCCCGACTGACCGTTGCCACATCCCCCAACCGTATCAGTCCCGCCGTTCCGCCAATAAATAGATCCGCAATCGCCTCTTCGCTGGACAAATCGCCGGTCGGGGAGATTCGCAGATAGTTACCATCCACCTCTACTTTTCCACTGGAAATGACCGCATTTTGAGTTTGAAGGGTTCTCGCGATCCTTTCGGAGGAAAGCCCCAACTCGGTGAGGCGAGCCCGTTCAAACTCGACATGAATGACCTCCTGTTGCAAGCCCCAGAATCCGACTTTGGCCACATCGTCACAGACCAGCAATTCCGTCTTCAACTCATCGGCATAGGCCTTGAGCTCGGCATAGGAATGGCCCTCGCCTGTGAGGGCAAAAAAGACCCCAAACACATCGCCAAAATCGTCGTTTACAATGGACGGGCCCGCTCCGGGGGGCATCTGTTTTTGAACATCGCCCACCTTTCGCCGCAACTCGTCCCAGATCTGTGGAATCTCACTCGAATTGAAGCGGTCTTTAATATCCACGAAGACGAAAGAAAGTCCTTCCTGCGAGACCGAATACACCTCTTTCAATTGCCCCATCGACTGGATGGATTCTTCGATCAGGTCGGTGACCTCCTCCTCCAGTTCCGTTGGGCTGGCACCGGGATACTGCGTAATCACCAGCGCGGTCTTGATGGTAAAGTTTGGGTATTCCAAACGTCCCAGCTTTTGATAGGAGATAAAGCCTGCACCAATCAACAGGATGGTCATGACCACCATCACGGTTCGTTTTTTTAAAGCAAATACAGCGGGGTTCATAAGCGGGACCTTCTCTTACTGGATTTTAGTGGCTTTAACAGCCGTGCCGTCGTGAAGAAAGCGGCTACCTGACACCACCACATGCTCACCCTCAACAAGGCCACTCAACACCGCAATCATGGAAGGGCCTTCTAATTCCCCCGTCACGACCCTACGGTGCGAGACGGTGCTATGATCTTCGTCGAAAACCCAGAGCACCGTGTTGCCTTCCGCACGAGATGAGAGCGCCGACACCGGTACCAAAAGTTTGGTTCCAGCCGACGAATGATCCTGCCAAGACACCTTGGCAGACATACCCGGTAGCACCTTAAATTCCGCAGGGGCCTCGAATTTAAAACTCACTGCATAGCTACGCGTTATCGGATTGGCCCTGGAACTCCACTCGGTTAAATGGGCCTCGAATATTTTATTGGGGATGGCGGGAAAACTGACCTGTACCGGTGTGTCGGCATTCATACTCCGCCGCACCATTTCATTTTCGGGCACACTCACCGTAACTTCCAACCATTGGATGTTATGAAATCGAAGGACAACATCGCCGGATTTTACCATTTCGTAATTTTCTGCAAGTTGTTCCGACACCGTGCCATCGTAAGGGGCCAGCAGGGAAGTATCCTTTAAATGGTGCCGAGCCATCTGCAATTGAACATTCAGTACCTTCACCGAGGCCTCTGCCGACGCGAGCGCGCTTTTGGAACGGTCATCGTCCGCTTGCGAAACCACCTTTTCCGTAAATAATTCAGAGACCCGTTTATAATCGCTTCGTGCATTCTTCTGCATAGCCTCCATCCCAATCCGTTGCGCATCCAATGATTGAATGCGATCTTCGAAGTCGCGGGGGTCAATCTGCATCAATAGCGTTCCTTTTTCCACTCGCTGACCCTGCTTTATATTCACTTGGATTAATGGACCGCCTACCCGAAAAGAGAGTTCCGATTCCTCCGATGCCTTTACAATTCCTGGAAAACTACGCGTCTTGCCCGAATGGAGGGCTCGCACTCGTTCCAGGGTTACTGGATGCGCGGAATGCTGAATCGCCATCTTCGATTCCGTGCGGTTTCTTATTTTTGCTCTTTTATTGAGTCCGCCAAGAATCACTGCAACCACCGCTGCAATCCCCAATATCGAACCCATAATAAAGCTCGTTTTTTTCTTATTCATTCGTTTCATCCTTAAATTTTCCGGTCATTAGGAAGGCCCAGCACCAGCTGCGTCTGGCAAACCAATAAATCCTCCATTGCCAGGAGGTAATCTTCGGGATAGCGGTCTCGGCCCAGCATGTTTAATATTGCGGGCATATAGTGAGCATGTGCAAAGATCGGCATTTTGAGAATCACGCTCCGAAGCAAAATGATCTCCTCATCCATTTCAGGATCGATAACGCGGAAAAAGTTCCGCATGGCCGCCATATCTGGCTTCATCACCTCCCGCTCAAATAAGGCATAAAGAGGGCCTTCATGTTGCATCAACTGATAAATTACCTGCGAATGCCAGGCGGGTTTGTCCGACCGGAACAACAGGGTGATTTGCTTTTGAACCATGTTGCGAATGATTCGAGAAAGTTTTTCTGGAACCGCATCTTCTGGCGTCAGCTCTGCCGCCTCCTGCCAAATCGAGGATTCGGCCAAATCGCGGATCGCCATTTTGACCACTTCCTCGAACAGCCCTTCCTGGCCTTTAAAATGATAGTGAATGCTCCCGATATTTTCACCTGACCGCTCCGCGATTGATCGCGTGGAGACGTTGGTAAATCCTCTTTTTGCCGCCAATTCACCCGCTGAATTAATTAAAGATATTTTTGTTTTTTCACTATTTGAATATGGTTTCATGACCCGCCTTCGTAACAATTTAGTCGTGTGAGTAAATTTAGCTGCTTGAGAAATTTAGTCAACTGATTAAACTTGGCGATCTATTCGATGCCATCGAAGAGAAAAATACCGATGGATTAATGTACATGGGATGCGGGCTGGTAGAGGACGTCCATGCTACCCATAAAAAAAGCCCGTCCTATGGACGGGCTTTTTTGGGGGGTTGAAACTGTGCGCTAAAAATCGACGATATTGGAGATGTAGGCTTCCAATTCGGCGATGGGTAGGCGGACCTGTTCCATGCTATCGCGGTCGCGAACGGTGACAGAATCGTCTTTTTCAACGGTATCAAAATCGATCGTGACACAGAGCGGGGTTCCGATTTCGTCCTGACGACGATATCGGCGGCCAATGGCTCCGGTTTGGTCGTAGAAACATTTCCACCGGTTGGAAAGTTGCTCGTATACGGCACGGGCTTTTTCGACGAGCGGTTCTTTGTTTTTAAGGAGCGGAAGTACCGCCACTTTATACGGTGCAATGCACGGAGAAAAACGAAGTACGGTACGGGCTTCGTAGCCTTCAGGAGCGCGTTGAACACCGGCTTCGGCGGTGAGTACTTCGCCGCCGCCTTTTGGGATCCATTCAATTCGGTAGGCTTCGCAAAGGAGCGCGAGGGCAATACGGTCAACTCCGGCGGACGGTTCAATGACGTGCGGAAGATAGGATTCGTTGGTTTCTTCGTCTTTATACTCGAGCTTTTTACCGCTGGTTTTCTGATGCTGAGTGAGGTCGAAGTTTCCACGAGCGGCAATGCCCTCGAGCTCTTGTGTTCCGAAGGGGAAGTCGAAGAGGATATCGGTGCAGGCGCTGGCATAGTGAGCCAGTGCGTCGCCTTCGTGGATGTCCCGATGCATGCGGCCTTCAGGGAGTCCGACTTTTTCATACCATTTAAGGCGTTCGGCGACCCAGTATTCATGCCACTCGGCATCGGTGCCGGGCTTAATGAAAAATTCGAGTTCCATTTGTTCGAATTCACGCGAGCGGAAGGTGTAGTTACGCGGGTTGATTTCGTTGCGGAATGCTTTGCCGATTTGCGCGATCCCAAAGGGGATTTTATTGCGAACGGTGGAGCAGACGTTGCCGAATTGGGCGAAGATGCCTTGCGCGGTTTCGGGGCGAAGGTAGGCCGCGTTGGAGCTTTCTTCGACGGGGCCGACGAACGTTTTAAACATGAGGTTAAATGCGCGTGGCTCGGTGAGGGTGCCCGGTTCCTTGGTGTCGGGGCCGACGAGTTTAGAGTAGAGGTCGAGTGGAATGTCGAGTAGGGCGATTTGTTCGTAGTCGGCAGAATTGCCTTTCGCCACTTTTTTAACTTTCTTTTCGGCGGGTGCCGGGGCGTTTTCGTGGAAGGAGAAGAGGAGGGCATCGGTGTCGGTCTTGTGTTTGAGCACGAAGATCTGGTCGGCGCGATAGCGGCTTTTCGTTTCGCGGCAGTCGAGCATGGGGTCTTTAAAGTTGCCCACGTGACCGGAGGCTTCCCAGACGCGGGGATGCATGATGATGGAGCTGTCGAGCCCCACCACATCTTCGCGCAGCTGGGTCATAGATTTCCACCAGCAGGCTTTAATGTTGCGCTTCATCTCGACACCCAAGGGGCCGTAGTCCCAGAAGCCGTTGATTCCACCGTAGATTTCCGATGTTTGGAAAATAAAACCACGCCGCTTGCAGAGGCTGACAAGGGCGTCCATTGTTACTTCGTAGTCGTTTGCTTTCATAAGTCGGGCGAGAATGCCGAAGGGCGTTGGGGCGGTCAAGAATAACTCGGCGGAACGTGAGATTCTGTTGCGGTGTTTTTATCTGCCAGCACTTTAGATCGCACGAATATATTCGATCGATCACCTACCAACCTGTCGCCATGGAATTGTTTGAATGGCTAAAACGTATTGCCGATGGTGAAGTAGAAGCGAATGGCGGTGCTTTCGGCTTTTCCCACCGCAAGGTGGCAGGTGCCAAGGATGGAGTCGGCTCCGAGGCCGAGTAAAATGCCGTGCTCGAGGTTCTTTAGCCGAGCGTCGCTGGCATTGAACCATGCATTTCCAGCATCGACCCGCGCGAGGGCAAAAAGGCCATTTCCAAGTGTTGGTGGTAGTTTTCCCAATTGATAGCGGTAGTTGAGTCTTCCTACGCCGTAATACTGGCCCCGTATTTGATACGGGGCATAGCCGGCAAAGTTGTCGAGTCCGCCGATGTCGAACAGGGCATAGAAGGGGAGTTCGGTTCCGAGGCTGCTGCCCAGATCAAGTTGCGGTATGAGGGTGTGCAATCCGAAGGTGAGTGGGAATTGAGATTTTAGTTCTAGTGTGCTGAAGGTTTCGGATGCGCCGATCTCGTCGAATGCAAAACGGCCGTCGAGGCTGAATTGATACCCTTTGGTTGGAAAGATGGCGTTGTCGAGCTGGTCGAGTTTTAAATGCGTGGTGACGGCCATAAGGTCGTCGTTTTCCTTGTGCGACTGGGACCCGCTCGGTGTGCTAACTTTTGCACTCCCGCCG
The DNA here is from genome assembly GCA_030588285.1 of Kiritimatiellales bacterium. The sequence goes on along the minus strand of JAUUYK010000014.1, from coordinate 5,375 downwards.
AGCAGACCCGCCCGGATTTCACCATATTCAAAAAAGCTGATTCCGGCATCTAGTGCGGCGAGGGCAAAAACTTCTTCGGCGTCGCCGATGTCCTGATTATCTATATAGATATCGCTATCTTCTCCCGAATAAATAAGCGATGTGGCAAGAAAGAATTGTTCGGATTGGGAGATGGGTTGGTACCATTCGGTATGAATAAAACGCTTGTGTCCGCCGCCTTCGAGATCAATGCGAACTTCGCCTCCCAATGAATTAAGCTGCGTTCGAGTGTGGTTGAGCAAGAAGCTCCAAAGCGCAGTGGAATCGGTGGTAATTTCGATTTTTGTGCCGAGGTGGAGGTAGGCTGGTCCCCAGGATTTTTCGGCGATATTGTATTCTAAGCTGTACTCGTCGTTGCCGCCGGGCGTGAGGGTATAGCTAACGGTTTGGAAATCGCCCATTCCATGAATCCGATTTAGGTCGTCGCGCACGGTGGAAAAATGAAGCGGGCCTTCTTTGGTTTTAATGCGTTTTTGAATCACCTTTTCGGAGACGGATTTTTCGCCGGAGATGATGATGTCGGTAACCTGGATTTCCCCCGTATGCCGTAGGCGTTGTTTTTTTAGGTAGGTTTGGAAGGTCGCGGAATCGACGGCGTATTGAAGAAGGGGTTCTTTTAGTTTTTCGGCGGCTTCCCGCCCGGGCGGGATAATTTCTTTTGCTTTATGAAATTGGGTTGATGAAGCGTTGGGGAGATCGGGTTCGATGAGTAAATCGGCTTGAGCGAGTTGTTTTTCCTGCTCGGGGCGTTGCATCAGAACGTAGGTGCGGCTCACGACATCGCCAAATGAACGGTAGTCGCTCTCTTCGCTCTTGTCCACCGCGGTGCTTCCCACGTCGACGGCGATAATGAGGTCGGCCCCCATATTTTTGATCACTTCGACTGGAATATTATTAAGAATTCCGCCGTCCACCAACACCATGCCATCCAAGCGAACGGGCGTAAATGCACCGGGGGCGGCCATGCTTGCGCGCATGGCTGTGGCCAGATTTCCCGATTTAAGAGCAATCGATTTTCCGCTGTTTAGATCTGTGACAATCGCCCGATACGGAATGTTCAGCTGATCAAAGTCATTGATCCCGATGCTGTTGAGGGTGAAGTTTTCTAATACATTATTGAGTTTTTGGCCGTAGGACATGCCGGGGGAATAGAGAACCTTCCAGTTTTTAAGTCCGAATTCAATGCCCATGAAGCGCAGGTCGTCGGCTTTCTTTCGATAATCCAGAAATTGATAGGAGGAATGGTCCTTGAGAACATCCCACCAGTCGAGCTGGATGAATCGTTTTTCAATTTCGTCGGGCGACATTCCTGAGGCATACATCCCTGCAACAATAGCCCCCATGCTGGTGCCTCCGATGTAGTCGATCGGGATTTGAAGCTCTTCGAGTTTTTGCAATACGCCGACGTGCGCAAATCCCAGCGCACCGCCGCCGCCGAGTACCAGTCCGATTTTTGGACGTTTCGGCTCTTCTGCGTGGAGGGTTGGGAACAGGGTAAGTAATATAAAGAAAAGGATGCGGTTTGTCATGGTATTTAGATTTTACCGGTGAGGAGTTGTTTAAACGAGCAGAAAAGGGAATCATTCAACCATGGAAAAACTTGGAAAAATTGGGGAGCACGAAGCAATTCAACGACTAACTGCTCGGCTTGGAACGCATCCACAATTGCGGGTCGGGGCGGGGGATGATTGTGCGGTTGCAGAACTGCCCGGAAGTGGAATGGATCAGGTCTTCACGACCGATCCCTCCATTGAACATGTTCACTTTCAATCCGGTGAAAAACCGGAGCGCATCGGGAATAAAGCAGCAGGACGGGTGTTGAGCGATTTGGCCGCAATGGGCGCGCAACCGCAATGGATGCTTGTGAATGTCGTTGCGCCGCCGGAACAGGATTTCCACGTGCTGGAAAAAATATATGAAAGTATGCAGGCACTTTGTAGCCGTTTCGGGGCAACGATTATTGGCGGAGATCTGGCACAAGGACCCTGTCTTGAACTGCATATTTTCGGGACAGGCGTGCTTCCCGCCGGAAGTGCACTGCTTCGATCGGGAGCCCGTCCCGGCGATTCCATTTTTGTGACGGCTCCGCTCGGATGTAGCATTGGCGGAAAGCATCTCGATTTTATTCCTCGTATCGAGGAGGGCATTTTCCTTCGAGAATTGGGTCTGGTGAATGCCATGATGGATCTGAGCGACGGGTTGGCAACCGATCTTCGGCATATTCTTAAACAGAGCGGGGTAGGGGCGATTTTAAATGCAAAATTAATTCCAATCAATGGCACGCTCGACGAAGCCTTGTTTGATGGGGAAGATTTTGAGCTGGTGTTTACTGCCTCAGCAAAAAATGACGATGCAATAGCGCTACAATGGAAGGAGCGGTTCGGCTCGGAATTGATGAAAATTGGAACCCTTACCGATGAATCGAACCGGCTGGAAATAAAAATGGAAGGCGGAGAAATACGCGCGATCCTCGCGAAGGGATTTGAACATTTTTCACCGATTTCTTGCGATTGATCCCGGTGTCATTTCCAAAGCGTGGAACCTTGTATTGCCTTCAGTTTCATGGATACTAGGCGGTTCATTTTTAACGAAAAATTCTGAATTTCTGGAGCTAAAATGGCAGATAATAAGTCGTTTGAATCAACACTTCACGATATTGTGTACAGTATCGATACCGGTACCGGTCTCAAAATCATCCGGGTCATGCTATACGTCATCATCATTTTTGTATTGTTGATGCTGTATACCGCCACCCAGTTTCGGGGGCTTAAAACAGAAGAATCGATGGACCTGGCTCAGCTCGGCCGAAATATGTCCATACAAAATGGCATGATGACCAAAACGGTCCGCCCCTTGACTATGTGGAAAATGCAGGACGTTACGGAGGGCGAAAATCCTCAAATTTGGGATCATCCTGACCTGTTGCATCCTCCCGCTTATCCCGCACTTTTATCGGTTGGATTTAAGCTTTTTGATCTGTTTGGAGCCCGTCCATTTGAAATGCCTGAAGGAGTTCGCGGAGTGGCGATGCCGGCGGAGCAGTGGATTGTTCTTCCGATTAATTATATCTTTGCCTTACTGACTGGGTTGATTTTGTTCTCGCTCGGGAAACGGATGTTTTCGAGGGAAATTGGTTTTCTAGGTATGACGATCTACTATTTAAGTAGCATTGTCTGGGAGGATTCCTCCTCGGGGCTAAATATTTCCATGGCCGTATTTTTCTCCGTGGCGGCCTTTTATGCCATGGTTATTTCCATGCTAAATCGACGGGATGAGAAAACTAAAATGAAGTGGTTAACCCCGTACTTTATTTCTATTGTTCTCACAGCCATTGCATTTCTCACCCGTTATATCACCATCGCCATTATTCCCGGGATCTGTATTTTTGCATGGCTCATGTGCGGGCGTTCTCGCGGGGGTACCCGGTTTGTGCTGGTCTTCCTTGTTTTATTCACCCTGCTAATATCCCCGTGGTTGGCACGGAACTATAAAGTCTGCGGAAACCCGATGGGGATGGTGGGCTATACTGCGCTAGCCGATACCCCGGTCTATCCAGACAACTCGCTCGTTCGCGATTACGACCCGACCTTCTCCGGGAAAGAGGTTGTTGCGGCTTTAAAGGGAAAGTGGATTCTGAACTATTCCGGTAAAAATAGGGCAATTATCCCCGCTATGGGGGGCGGCCTTCTAATGGCTTTCTTCTTAACGGCCTTCTTTTATCACTTTGTTCGACCGCAGGTAAATTATCTGCGATGGGGGCTGGGGGTTTCACTCTTGCTTATGGTGATTATTGCCGGATTCTTTTCGGAATCGTCCATGCAAATGCTTCATCTATTCTGGCCATTTGTCATCCTCTATGGCCTCGCATTTTTCTATGTTCTGATCGACCGGCTGGATATGGGGGTGCGCCTTTATAGTATAGGATTAAAAGTTCTAATTGCAGTGCTGGCCAGTATTCCATTTTGGCTGACACTCATGCCTCCACAGAAAAATCATCCCTACCCTCCATATCACGCTCCGATCATTGGGAAAGTTGCCGAAATGCTTACCCCCCGCGAAGTGCTCTGTACTGATATGCCCTGGGCCACGGCCTGGTATGGCGATCGAACCTCGATCCTCCTTCCGAAAAACTTGGATCAATTCTACGATATCAACGACTATAAGCAGTATATTAGCGGCATGTACTTCACCACCATTACAAAAAATAAGCCGTTCGTGAAGCAACTGCTCGATGGCCCAGAAAAAAGTTGGTTGTCCATCATGAGTGGCCGGTATCCCAATGATTTCCCGCTCAAGGAAGGTATTGCACTTAGCGGTAATGATCAGCTTTTCTTAAGCGACAGCGATCGCTGGTCCGATGCCAAAACTAAGTAGCATCAGAAAGAGGGGGAGTAGTATGCGAATAATCTTCATGGGATCCGCAGCGTTGGCGATGCTCTCGCTCAAAGCCATTCTTGAGGCAGGGCAGGACGAAATTGTTGGCGTTGTTTCGCAACCGGACCGTCCTGCCGGCCGAAAACGCGTACTCACGCCATGCCCGCTAAAAGCCTTCGCGGATCAGCAGCAGTTGAATGTGATGACTCCGGAAAAAATAGGATCGCCCGACTCGGTAGAAAAGTTGGAAAATCTAAAGCCTGATCTTTTTGTTGTCGTGGCCTATGGTCAATATATTCCAACCCGTGTAATTGAATTGGCTCAATTCGAAGCCATTAATGTGCATCCATCGCTCCTTCCTAAATATCGAGGATCTGCGCCCATTCAATGGGCTATTTTGAATGGAGATAAACAAACGGGCGTTAGCATTATCTATCTGGCCAAGAAAATGGATGCCGGTGATGTCCTGCGACAGGAAACCTATCCACTTGGTCCAGACGAAACGTCCAACACTCTGCATGACACTCTGGCCGAGGTTGGGGCCGGGCTGTTGATCAAAGCAATCGACGACATTCGAAATGATACCATTACTCGTACCGTTCAGAATGAAGCAGATGTTGTCGAGATACGAAAATTTACCAAAGGCGACGGAGAAATTAATTGGAGCCTATCAGCCGAGACAATTCGCAACCGCATTCGTGCGTTCAATCCCTGGCCTGGAAGTTTTTGTAGGCTACCCTCGGGGGAATTGCTGAAGGTTTGGTCTGCCGAACAAGAAGGCGGTGAGGGAGAGCCAGGCGCGCTGTTAGATGATCAATTACTTGTCGCTACCGGATTGGGCGCGCTACGCCTAACTGGAGTTCAGCCCGTAGGAAAGACGCGGATGTCCTCCTCCTCTTTTCTCAATGGCCGGCCATTGCTTGCGGGCGAAATTCTGAGATAAGCATCCGCAGGGGGGTGGG
>JAUUYK010000061.1 GCA_030588285.1 Kiritimatiellales bacterium | reverse complement strand
GCTCATTCCAATGCCCGCATTCAAAACATTGAAGGGCGAGAGGGGCGGGAAAGTGTAGATAACGAAAATATATTTGGTTTCGAATTCCACGGTTACTTTCGCGCCGGCCTTGGGGTGAATGGCGAAGGCGAGGCTATGGAGGCTTTCAAAGCACCTAATGCGGAAAGTAAATACCGATTGGGCAACGAAGCCGAAACCTACATCGAAGCCACATTTCAACAAAATTTCCTCTCGCAGAAATTTACAGATGATGACGTAGATTTCTTTACCAAACTCACCTTTGCCTACGTTACTCCGACCTCTCACAACAATACCTTCGATACGACCACCGCGATCCGTGAGGCCTATGCCGCCGCCCGCGGGGTCTGGAACGGTCAAGAAGAAGCCATGTTTTGGGCAGGCAATCGATTTTATGAACACATCGATATTCACATGAACGACTTTTTCTTCCGCGACCTCGCTGGTTTTGGAGGCGGGGTTGAAGATATTCGGTTGGGGGACGAGCTCAAGTTTGCCGCTGTTTGGATGGGCGGTAGCATCGATGAACTTTCCTCCAACGGAACGCCCTATCAAAATGATTATAATTTAAATAAAAACATGATCGACCTTCGATTCTACAACATGAATACGGGAATTGGAAAACTCGCGTTAAATGGCGATATTGCACATTTCGGTGGCGACACCCTTTCTCCGACGGGCAATCCGATTGATGACATCATCATCGACAGTAGTCTGGGATGGGCCCTGGGCGGCATTCTTACAACTGAGCTAACTGATAACGTGGTTAATCGAGCTTCTGCGCAATACGGAGTCGGTGCGGCCGAAAACTTTAAAACCGTAATGACCGCGCCAAAAGGGATTACGATTCCAACAACCGGCGGGAGTTATATCGATCCAGAACAGATTAACCGACTGCGTATTACAGACGATATTGTCATTAAAATCGGATCGCCGATTTCCCTCCAGGCTGTGACGGTTCTTGAGCGCTACGATAATGGAATAGATATCATCGACTGGCTCTCATTAGGCGTCCGCCCTGTTTACCATTTCACAGACTATTTTTCATTGGCCTTCGAAGGAGGTGCGGATTACACCAATCAAGAAAATGGACCTGAAGGCGTATTAGGTAAATTCACGCTGGCCCCGCAGATTCAAGCGGGACGAAAATATTATTCCCGCCCCACCATTCGCGCTTTTGCAACCTATGCCGTCTGGTCTGGAGATGATAATTTCAACAACTCGGTCGCCCCCGTAGCACACGGTGCCGATACGCAAGGATTTTCCTTCGGTGTTCAGATGGAAGCGTGGTGGTAGAGGGAGAAAAAGGTTCGAGGGTTATACTTTTTTACTTTTGACTCAATACGCACTTTTTGTGCTGTCCCTTTTTTTGAATCACAAAATACACGAAAATAAACCGGCACTAGACTTTCGTGTATTTGGTGTGTTTCGTGGTTAACAATCCTTTAGCGGGACCAAGGCCTGATTCAAGTAGAGCTGTTTAATCAATTCACAATCGAGGCGATGCCCGGCTTTATACGATGTGATTTTACCGATAAATAGGCCGTCTGGAATCAGCGCAATGGCGGCCAGCATATCAAGCACCGACCGATGCCACGCCGCCTCCAAGGCTTTGCCTTCATGAAGAAGGCGCGGTTCGTTAACATACCGCTTTTTCCCGGCAATTGAGACGTTGGCTTTGTTATAGCCCAAATTTCGAACATCGGCAAAAATCCGCCCGATTGTGGCGCAATAGATTACTTTTGTTAGCGAGGTATTGGTGCGGGCCACCGAGGCCATTTTTGTGAGTTCTTTACTGTGCGGGAAAACAATACGTTGCTCACCGATGGCCGTCGGAAATTTTAGTGCGCAGTCGATCATCAGTTGCGGATGTTCCAGATCGTCGGGCGGAGCCAACGTTATAAAATCGCCGTAGGTTCCTCCGACCGTAACAGGCTCTTTCACGGTGACATAATTCACGGGCTTATCGAGTATAACCTTACCACACTGCTCCAGTGCTTCCACGAGGTCTAGACTGCCTTGCTCAAATAAAGGCGGATCGCCGGAATCGAGCTTGATCAAAAGGTTATCAATGCCCAACCCCATTCGTAGCGAAATTAAATGTTCCACCATCCGGACATAGTTATGTGGATTCCCGCTTCGCAACACAATGTTGCTCACGATTTGTCCGGTGGTCCAAACATTAGAAATGCCAACCCGAATGGGAAGCGAACCGGGCAAGTCTGTTCGATCCAGCCACCACCCTTCCCGTGTGGTGGGCTCAAACGTGATCATACGTGTCGCCTTTCCCATAAAGGTTCCGGGGCCAGAGATGGTGGACGGCTTGGCAATGGTTGTATGCATTTTCCGCAACGGTTCCACGGGATTATTACTTAGATCCCAATCAACCGGTTGCTTATCCATCCGCGCCGCCGAAGCTTTAATCGCCTCACCGTCGCCCATTAAAATTGTACCTGGATTAATCATAATTTGAATCCGATCTGTTTTGTACTGCTAACGTGAATGACATACATTAAGTTTTTTAGATCAGTGAACGCAATCAAAACTAAGGAGTAGTGCTTGAAGGATTCCAAAGTAATCCGTTCCGCCGGGGTGGTGGGCAGTTTTACACTGCTAAGCCGAGGGTTGGGCATGATACGCGATATCTTTATCGCGTATCATTTTGGCACGTCCCTGATAGCCTCGGCTTTCGTTATTGCGCTCACCATTCCCAACCTTTTTCGTCGTTTATTTGGTGAAGGCGCGCTTTCGGCGTCCTTCATTCCCATCTTCATCGAAACCCGAACCAAACACGGCGACAAAGTGGCGTGGGATATGGCCGCCAAAGTCGGCACCATGACCGCTGCCCTGCTCACCACCATTGCCATTATCGGCGTACTCCTTTTTTCAATTGGGCTAAACCTTCCGGGAGTATCCGAAAAGTGGCTCACCACCTTCACTCTTTCTCGCGTCATGTTTCCCTATGTACTCTTCATATGTATGGCTGCGCTCTGCATGGCCGTGCTCAACTCCTTCAAGCACTTTGCCACCTCCGCCTTTGCCCCATGCTTGCTTAATCTCATCCTAATTGCCGTCATGGTGATTATTTTCCCCCTCATTGGAGCAGATCCCACGAGTCGCGCAAATGCTCTGGCCTGGGGGGTTTTATTCGCCGGAGTTGCACAGGTTGCCATCCAGATTCCTGCGCTAAAACGCTTTGGCTGTCCCTTCAAATTTTCCAACCAGTGGAACGATCCGCGCATCCGAAAAATGCTGCTGATGATGGGGCCTGCCGCACTCGGCATGGCCGTCACCCAGTTCAATGTTTTAATCGACCGCATGCTTTCCATGTGGATCGGCGAATGGGCCCCTGCCGCTCTTTTTTATAGTGAACGGATGATCTATTTCCCGCTCGGCATTATTGCCACCGCCATGGGCACCGTCCTGCTCCCCACCTTTTCTTCCCATGCTGTCAAAGGCGATTATTCCGCCATGAGCTCAACCATCGGCAGTTCACTCCGCCACCTTTCCTTCATTATGGCCCCCGCCGCTCTCGGCCTCCTCGTGCTGGCTCCCAACATTCTCTCGGCCATTTTTGAATGGAACGGAAAATTCGATGCTCAATCCACCCTACTCAGCGCCCGCGCGCTCATGTTTTATGCCCCCGGCCTAATCGTCTTCAGCGCCGCCAAAGTTTTTGTTCCAGCGTTCTACGCCATGCAAGACACCAAAACCCCCGTACGCATAGGCATCTACATTGTCCTACTCAACCTCATCATGAACTTCATCTTCATCCTCACATTGCCTGAATATTGGAAACACGCTGGCATGGCCTTCTCAACGGTTATCGCTGAAGCTCTTGGAATGATCGCCCTGGGCATGATACTCGCTCGGCGAATTCCAGGCATTCAATGGCGGTCTGTTTTGCACAACTTTATCCGAAGTTTCATCAGCGCCCTAGTGATGGCCGCCGCCGCATGGTTCACCGCCCGCATCGCGCTTTCCATGTTTGAAAATATTCTTCCCTCAAAAATAGCACAACTTGCCGCCGTCGCCCTTGCCATTGGAACAGGTGCACTTCTTTACTTCCTGCTCGCCCTCGCCTTTAAAGCCCCCGAACTCCGTGAAATTAAACACGCGATTCGACAGAAATAATCGATCTAACGTTTCCAATCGCGGAAATGTTTACGGGCCACAGAAAAGAAAATCACCCCTCTTCATGAAAATTCAGAGCCTGCGCTGACGAAGCGGAATTTCGGCTTACTCAATGGCACGAGGTTATTGAGCGATGCAAAGATTGGGAAAGGTCAGACTTTTGTATCGATTCAGCTCGTCGACTGGTTTAGATTTCCCGCACATTTTTTCAAGGGAACGTTATGATTAGAGCTAAAATTGTTGGAGCAGGTGGCTACGGTGGAGTCGGCATCACAGAACTATTGCTAAAACATCCGGAAGTTGAAATCGGTTGTTTGGTAAGTCTATCGGATACAGGCCGTAAAATGAGCGATGTATTCCCGCACCTGCGCGGCTTCTGCGACGACGTGATTGTTTCTCCAGATGATCCCAAAACACTAGAAAAATATGATGTGGTTTTTTTCTCTACCCCCGATGGGGTGGGCATGCAGAATGCCGAAGCCGAAATGGCGCGCGGCGCAAAAGTGATCGATTATAGCGGTGACTTTCGTTTTTCAACGCCAGAGCGGTATGCTGAATATGCCAACTTCATTGGTCTCGATCCCCTTCATAAAGCCCCGGCTCTCCTCCCTCAAACCGTTTATGGATTGCCCGAACTACATCCCATTAATTCCACACAAAATATTGTAGGCAATCCGGGCTGTTTTGCCGTCAGTTGCATTCTGGGTCTAGCTCCAGCAGTTGCCGCTGGCGTAATCGACACCAAAAGCATTATCTGCGACTGTAAAACCGGTGTTTCTGGTGCCGGTAAAAAACCGAGCCCCGCCTTTCACTATCCCAACCGCTACGACAACATGAATGCCTATAAACTGGCAGGACATCAACACGTGGTGGAGGTGGAACAGGAACTTGGATTGCTTGGTGAAAGCGATGTGCAAATCACCTTCACGGCTCAGGTTGTGCCGGTTTGCCGAGGAATTATGTCGAGCCTCTACGCAACATTGAAGGGGCAAAAAGCAGCCGAAATTCTCGAAATATACAAAGAGTTCAATAAAAATAATACGTTTATCCGCATTCAGGATGCCAATACACCGGCCAGCATTGCCGATGTTAGAGGCACAAACTATTGTAGCTTGACCGTGGATGTAGACGAACGAAACAATCGTTTACGTATTATTTCGCACATTGATAACCTGATGAAAGGGCAGGCCGGAAATGCCTTACAGAATATGAATCTCATGTTTGGATTTGATTCCGACACTGGCCTTGCATTTCCGAGTCAGTATCCTTAATCGAAAAACAGCGCGATTTAGCAAGGCCCATTTAGTCCACCAGCACATGCCGCATGTTATGACCCAAGTGGCAGGTGATTTCATACGGAACCGTGTCGGCCAATCGCGCTAAATTTTCCACGCTGTTTGGAGCCGCTGAATCGGCTGAAATAATTTCCACTTCAACCCCCACTTGAGCGTTGGGAATATCCGTGATATCAACCGTCACCTGATCCATCGAAACACGCCCGCAAACCGGGGCATAACACCCCTTAATCCGGACAACCGCCTGACTTGAAAGGTTGCGAAAATAACCATCGCCATAACCGATTGGAACTACACCCACTCGGCTATCGCGGGTATATTGATGCGTAAGACCATAGCCGCTCCGACTGCCCTTTGGCACATGCTTTACCGCAATCAACTTCGCCGTTACCGACATGCAGGGTTTAAGCTCCACATGACTACGCAGGTGACCCGACGGATGGCAGCCATAAACCGCAATTCCGGGGCGTACCATATCAAAGTGCGTTTCTGGCAGATCAAGAGTTGCCGCTGAATTTGCCGCATGTCGGGTAATCAATTCCGTATCAGGCAGAATAGAATTAAACGTTTTGAGTTGATCGAAGGTTGCCTCCCGATCCAGCTCATCGGCCGTGGCAAAATGAGTATAAATCCCCGTCAGTTTAATGCGCGGTGTTTTTTGAATCGCCAACACCATATCTCCCGCCTGAGAGGCCAATACGCCGAGACGCCCCATGCCCGTATCGACCTTCAAATGTACTTTTGCCGTTCCCCCAACCCGCTCTGCGGCCGCCTGAATCGAGCCCAACGCCGACTTCGACATCACGGTTTGCGTCACGTCATTTAAAATCAGCTGATCCTGAACCTCAAAATCATCAAAATAGGCAGAGAGAAAACAAAGGATAAATCCTTTAAACCCTTT
>JAUUYK010000210.1 GCA_030588285.1 Kiritimatiellales bacterium | reverse complement strand
TCTGAGCCCATTTGGCAGAGCGTGTCTTTTTTGACGGGAGGTTATCCCAAATCGCTTCCAGTTCTGTTAGCGGGGTATTTTGCAGGGCATCACCCGCCTTTAACTCGTATAGTTCTTGCAGATGTTTTTCCGCGGTTTTATGGCTCCGGGCCTCTTTGATCAAATTATCCAGAGTCACCTGTGCTTGGGCGCGGGATCTTTCAAACAGAGGATCGCCAATTTCCCGAAGAGAGGAGGGGATCTTACCTTTAATCTCAATGCCGAGATTAGTGCTTTTCTTTTTTCCGTTTACTTCAAAACGGCCGTACCACCATTTTGATTTCAGGGTTTTGTCTTTTTTTCGTATTATTTCCAGGGCCATTTTCCTTCTCCGTCTTGAGTTACAATTTGCACCGCTCCTATACAAAGCGGACGAATCAAACGACCAAAGCCCAACTTTCGGACTAACTCGGTCGACAAGGCAGATAAAAAAAAGGGTCTGCTTTTCAGCAAACCCTTGGAAACATTCCTTAAACAGTGGCGAGAGTGACGAGACTCGAACTCGCAACCTCCAGCGTGACAGGCTGGCGCTCTAACCAATTGAGCTACACCCCCGTTAAGAGAGCGACATAGTATTCATTTTGTCGTTTCGTGCAAGGGGAAAGATTCACTTTTTTGCGGGGGAATATTTATGCGCGTCGGCTTGTGGGGCATAAGGTTCTCTTTTGCAGGGATTTCCGTTAGTTTTTCTGTTGGATTTGGCCGGGAATGGCGGGCGATTTTATTTGGTAAAATGAATTGGATTGGCGAGGGAAGGGCAAAAAAAAGAGACCGGATGGAGTCGGTCTCTTTTTATCGGGGGTTTATTTTTTGCTATCCTCGAATCTGGCCTTTTCCCTCGATGACATATTTATAGGTCGTTAATTCTTCTAGTCCCATGGGGCCGCGGGCATGCAGTTTGTCGGTGCTGATGCCGATTTCTGCACCCATGCCAAATTCGGCTCCATCGGTGAAGCGTGTGGAGGCATTGACGTATACGGATGATGAGTCGACTTCGGCCAAAAATATTTTTTCGGCTACTTTATCTTGCGTCACAATGGCGTCGGAATGGCCGGAACCATAGCGGTTAATGTGTTCTACGGCGGCGTCCACATGGTCTACGACGCGGATGGCGAGAATCATTTCCAGATATTCTTCGTACCAATCTTGTTCGGTGGCGGCTTGTGCGGCGGGAATATGGTGGCAAACGGTTTCGTCGCCGCGCAGCTCAACGCCTCGCTCGGCAAAAATTTCGCCCATGCGGGGTAGGAAGGCTTCGGCAATGTCTTTATGCACCAGCAGGGTTTCCATGGCGTTGCAAACGCCTGGACGATGACACTTTGCATTTTCAGCAATGTTCCAGGCCATGGTAAGGTCGGCCGTGGCGTCGATATAGGTGTGGCAGATGCCTTTGTAGTGTTTGATTACAGGAACATGGGCCATTTCGGTGACGGCCTTAATCAGTCCTTCTCCGCCTCGGGGGATGATGAGGTCGAGGTAGTCGGTCATCTGACACATCACTTTTACGGCTTCCCGATCAATGGTGGGAATGAGTTGAATGGCGGCGAGGGGCATGCCTTTTGTGGCGCCGCCTTTTTGCATGGCTTCTGCAATGGCGAGGTTGGAGTGGAGGGCTTCTTTTCCGCCGCGCAGAATGACGGCGTTTGAGGTTTTAAAGCATAGCGCGGCGGCATCGCACGTTACATTCGGTCGGGATTCAAAAATAATGCCAATCACGCCGATTGGAACCCGTGTTTTATGAATTTCTAATCCGTTGGGTCGATTCCAGGTGCTGATTTCTTTTCCAACCGGATCGTTTAATACGGCGACATCCTGCAGGCCTTTAATCATTCCATCGATCCGCTCATCGGTCAGTTCTAGCCGATCGAGCATGGCTGAAGTGAGCCCTGCTTCTTTGCCTGCGATGAGGTCTTTTTCGTTTTCCGAATGAATGAAGGTGCGTTGCGTATCCAATTCTTCGGCCATGGCTTCTAGGATTGCATTTTTTTTGCGGGTCGAAAGTTTGGCCAGTTCGCGGCTGGCCGCGAGTGCGTTGGCTCCAATTTTTAAAATCTGTTCCTGAATAGCCATTATTTGCTCCTGTTTAAAGTATCACTATGTTATCGTAGTGAATGATTTCGCCGGATTTTCCGGTGGTTTTCTTTCCTTTGGTTTGATCAATTTCGACGCTTGAAAATTCGACCAACCCGCGTGCAATCCGTTTGCCATCGGCCGATTGTATATCGACCATCGCACCGACTTTAAAAGAGCCGGCGATGGATTTAATGCCGATGGGCAGCAGGCTTTTTCCTTTTTCAAGGGCCGCGATTGCGCCGGCATCCACAATCAGTTGGCCTTCGGCTCGGTGGAAGAAGGCGATCCATCGTTTGCGTTTTGAAATGGTGCTCTCTTTAGGGAATAGCAGCGTGCCTTCGTCTAATCCTTGGAAGATGCGAGAGAGCACCCCGGTTTTACGCCCGTTGGCAATCACCACGGGAATTCCATTATGTGCGGCAATTTGTGCCGATTCCAGTTTGGAGGCCATTCCGCCGGTGGAGAGGTGATCCTGCGCATCGTTCACCAGAGCAAGTATGTTGTTGTC
>JAUUYK010000092.1 GCA_030588285.1 Kiritimatiellales bacterium | reverse complement strand
GCTCCGGCGTATATGTAACCGAACCCAGCAGATCAATCTCTTCGGTCTGAAGTTTTTCAAGTCCACCAGCCCACGTCACAGGAACAAACTCAAATCTTAGATTATTCCGTCCTTTTTCAATCTCCCGCAGCAGATCCGGATTCAGCCCCTGAGCCAAACCCGATTCATCCATAAAACTAAGTGGTTTTACAGGGAAAATACCGACGCGAACCACCTTCGGTTCAGCCGCGCGCGCGCAAACTATTTCGACACTGGAAAACAATAAAAAGGATATCACCACCCAATCTATTTTCTTCATGCTATGAATCTCCGTTACCTATCCACGATCAGTACAATACCATTTCTAAAGTACGAATAAGACTACACGAATTCCACCGGATACACAACGCTCCATCGATCCCGCTACTCTTCGAAGAGCTGACCGACTAAAAAAACAACCCCTCCCCCATTGACGGATAATTTAATTTAAAACCTACTCCACGCTTCATTCTGCAGCGGTTCTCTTTCCTCAATTTAATTATCTATGGTAAACATCTCTCAATGAACGGAGAAAAGTTTTGAATCACGAAAATAAATTAACGATTGAGTACTGCTCAAAATGCAAATTCATGATGCGCTCGGCGTGGATTGCGCAGGAGCTCCTACAAACCTTCGAAGGGGCGTTAGACGAGGCCGCACTGCGCCCCAGTTTAGTGCCCGGCATCTGGCAAATTCATGCGAATGGACAGCTGGTCTGGGATCGAAAAACGGAACGCGGCCTGCCGGAGTTAAAAGATTTAAAGCGACGGGTCCGCGATATTATTGCGCCCGACAAAAATCTGGGCCATGCCGAAACGATTGAGCCCAAAGCGCAAAAGGATCAACCATGAATCCCATCACTCTGATATCGGTCATTCTAGCCCTTGCACTCGCGGGCCACTATACCAGCCAAAAACTGCTCTTGGCCAAAGGCTGGAAAGCGGACGATCCTAAACCACAAATCAAGCGGCTCCAACTTAATGGCGGCGCTCTAATGATCGCGGCGATGGCGGCGCTTATTGTAGCGGATTATCCCTATGGCCTTATCGGAATTTTGCTTTTCATCGAATCCTCCGTCAGCTTTGCTTTCGCCCGAAAGCTCAGTAAAAAATAGGCCATCACCATGAACCCCGTTGGTATGATCCACTCCTGCTATGGAGCAAAGTTCGGCATTCCCCGTCAGCCGAGATTGGTAAAAAGTGCCAGAGCAACACTTGATTTAATACCGCCCTATCAGAATCCGGATGCCTTTCGAGGATTAGAAGCATTTTCCCATATCTGGATTCTTTTTATCTTTCACCAGTCCGCGCGTGAAACGTGGAAACCCACGGTACGACCGCCCCGGTTAGGGGGGAATGAACGGGTCGGCGTTTTTGCATCGCGCTCCAATTTTCGCCCCAATCCCATTGGGCTCTCCGTGGTGGAATTATTAAAGGTGAGCGGAACTACGCTTACGCTAGGCGGCGGCGATTTTTTAACCGAGACGCCCGTTTTAGACATTAAACCCTATATCCCCTATGCCGACAGCATTCCAACCGCCCACGGCGCATTTGCAAACACCGCCCCCGAAGCCAGCAATCTCGTGGAGTTTTCAGCACAGACCAACCGTAAATTTAAAACTCTCGAAAATGAGCACCGTCCCAACCTGAAACAGTTGATCCGCGATATGCTGGCTTTTAATCCGCGCCCCGCCTATCAATCCGACGATCCCGACCGTATCTACGGCACTCAAATTTTTGATTTGAACGTGCGCTGGAAACAGGCGGGGCAGAAGATCACCGTAATCGACGTAGGGTCATAATAAAAAAAGGCGTCCCCAATGGAACGCCTCCGAACCCCTCTAAATCGGTAAAACTTATTTAGCTTCGGCGAGCAGTTTCTTTATATGCGCAATATAGGCTTCGGGGCCACCGGGTTCGTAACCGGTTTTTGCAACAGGCTTCCCTGCAGAATTCAAAAGATATACCGTTGGGAATCCGCGAACACCAAATTCTTTAGACAGCTTTTCGTTCTGCTTTTGTAACTCTGCGCTCTGGTTTGATTTATCGCGCGGAAAATCGGCCAACACCATCACCAAATTATCTTTGGCATACTCTTTGAAGACTTTTTGTGAGAACACTTCCTTATCCAGCTTAACGCACCAGCCGCACCAGTCCGACCCGCTGAAATCGATTAAGATCGGTAAGTTTTTTTCTTTGGCGATCTCTTTTGCCTTTTCAAAATCAGTCATCCACCCTTCCGACGCGAATGCTCCAAAACTAATTACCATCGCCGCCAGTACCATTGCATATTTCTTCATGATGTTCTCCTAATCCGGGTTAAAAAAGTCATTCCGATTGATTCTATAAAAAAATAAGACACCCCATTCTTTATTTCGTTCATTCCCGACACAAAAAAAGCCATCCCGAAGGATGGCTCCAGCTAACCAATCGGCAAAAATTAGTTAACGTCGATCGCGTTCAGGTCACTAAAGGCCTGTTTCACACGTGCAATCATATTTTCCTGAGCCTTACGCAACCAAACGCGTGGATCATAGAATTTTTTGTTGGGCTTATCATCACCGTCTGGATTTCCGAGTTGCCCCTGCAGATACGCTTCGTTTTCCTTATAGAAGTTTAAAACCCCTTCCCAAGAAGCCCACTGTGTGTCGGTATCGATGTTCATTTTAATGACACCATACGAGATGGATTCTTTGATTTCTTCCGGAGATGAACCGGAGCCCCCGTGGAACACGAAGTTCAACGGCTGAGCGCTTGCTGTTTTGAATTTTTCAGCAACATAAGCCTGGGAATCGCGCAGAATAGTCGGGGTCAATTTAACATTACCCGGCTTGTAAACGCCGTGCACATTACCGAACGAAGCTGCAACAGTGAAGTTAGGGCTGATTGCATTCAATACTTCATAGGCGTATGCCACGTCTTCTGGCTGGGTATAGAGCTTAGACTCATCCATATCGGAATTATCCACGCCGTCTTCTTCGCCACCAGTGCAACCGAGTTCGATTTCGAGGGTCATGCCAATCTTGCTCATGCGTTCAAGATACTTCGCTGAAATCTCGATATTTTCTTCGAGGGTTTCTTCGGAGAGGTCAAGCATGTGCGAGCTGAAGAGCGGGTAGCCTTTTTCTGCAAACCATTTTTCGCCTTCGTCGAGCAATCCATCAATCCAAGGCAGCAATTTTTTAGCGGCATGGTCCGTATGGAGAATAACGGGAACACCATAGGCTTCAGCCATGTTGTGAACATGCTGAGCGCCAGAAATAGTGCCGAGAATGGCTGCTTCCTGCCCGTCCATTTTCAGCCCTTTACCTGCGGTGAATGCTGCGCCGCCATTGGAAAACTGAATAATTACGGGAGCGTTAGACGCCGCAGCGGCCTCAAGAACACCATTAATAGAATCGCTTCCGACCACATTTACAGCGGGGAGCGCAAATTTATTTTCCTTGGCAATCTGGAAAACTTTAGCGATATCGTCGCCAAAGAGAACGCCGGGTTTTACTACATCAAGAATTTTCGTCATGATAGTTCCTTCCTGTTCTAGGGGTTATATTACTTTTCGATGTCGCCAAGAACTTTGGCAAAAAATCGCGGAAATTATAACAGGATCTAATTAGGGGTCAATCTCGCTCGGCCACTTATTGCGGCGGGAAATCAAATATAGTCTCAAAAAGTTCAACCAGCTTGGCTCCGAACACGTCTTCATCAGGGCCGCTCACCTGAATGGAAATTTCGGTTCCTTGCTCAAGCCCGAGCATGAGACACTCCAGCGCAGAAGTCAGCGTGCACGAACCGCTATCGGCCTGCACGAGAATCGTCCCAGAATAGGCCATTCCCTCCCGCACCAGAACAGCAGATGGTCGACAATGTATGCCGGCCTCATTTTGAATTACTGCCGTCCCTTTAAACATGGGTATCCTGTAGCTTGTTTCGCTTTTTAGCTGCGGCTTTCAACCCTAGGCGATCCACAAGGGCAACCCTAGGCATAATTTCAATATAGGATCTATGGCAAGTATAAACACTTTCATACCACCTCCTTTAAATCGAACAATCGAACAATCGAACAATCGAACAATCGAACAATTTAAGTTTTTAAGGACGCTGAGTCAACCTAGCAAAATAATGAAATTGCCAGATCCTTAAATAGACCGCCTGCATACTTCGTATCAACAGCTCGGCCCTTAACAACCTCCACCTTCAGCCCATTCAAATCCACCGAAAACCGCGGCGTTGCTCCATACTGCCACTCATCAGAGACTTGCCGTTCCACAAACGACTGCAGCATCGCTTCGTCGATTTTATGCTCCGCGATCGGAGCCCCAATCGATTCGCCATACAAAGCCCGAAACTTTTCCTTTATAACTTCACCGAGCTCCAAAACATCCAACTCCAAATTCATCACCTCGGCCGGAACCGAAGCAATCGCATGCGTATCAATCCGTTCAACCATCGATCCCAGATAACGATTCAGCCGTTCTAAATCCGTATGAAGCAGTAGCGTTCCGTGATGCAACGCCCGGCTTTTTCTAAACGAAAATGCATTCCCAGAAAATTTCCGCCCCGCCACACTTAAATTACTTTTTCCCGTTTTTTCTGCATTAATATCAAACGACGCCAACGCCTGCAAAACCACCTCATAAGCCGCGTCTTCCTTATACCGAGTTCGGTCAACAATCACACAATAGTTTAGATTCCCCACATCGTGATAAACCGTGCCGCCCCCCGAAATACGACGAGCCAACGGCACCCCCTCATCGCGCATCAACCCCAGCCGACACTCGCGCCACGGATTTTGATTTTTCCCCATCACCACCGCGCACTCGCTCTGCCAAAGAAACAGCACCGGACCGCAATCCTCCGCATGCTCCATCAGATATTCCTCTATAGCAAGATTCCGATAAATATCTAAACTTTGAGATTCGATAATCAACATGTCGTATTTTTATTTCGTCCGTTTTAGTCCCACTCGTTAAAGTACAGATACCATGTCAAAGATCACCGAACAATTCATTCGAAAAATACCAAAGACCGACCTCCATCTACACCTCGATGGATCACTACGCCTCCCCACTCTCAACGAAATGGCCAAAGAAACCGGCACCAAATTACCCTCCTACGAAGAAGCCGGACTCAACACACTTATTTTCAAAACTCACTATGCCAACCTCGGCGAATATCTCGCTGGATTTGCGCCCATCGTCCACGTTTTACAAACCGAAGAAAACCTCGAACGCGCCGCCTTCGAACTGGCCGAAGATTCATATGC
>JAUUYK010000018.1 GCA_030588285.1 Kiritimatiellales bacterium | reverse complement strand
GGCCTTGAGTACGAATCACGACGCCATCCTTCGCCTCAATATATTCCACTTCATTTGATGCCGAAAATCGCCCGATCAGACGTTCCGTTTCAAGAATTCCCTGATCATCTAATAGCACCACATTTTGATCCATCCGCACATAACGGCGATCCTGATCAAAAACAAGATGTTCGCCCGTTAACCAGGTTTGCCCCGGCTCGCGCACAATCGACTTCATCTCTTCCAGCCGCCGGATCAATACGTTGAACTCATCCAGCGGCACTTTTGTGATGGCATCGGATTCTTTCTGTTCCGGAACAGCCGCATCGTCGGCCAGCGCCTGAATCGTCTGCCACTCCTCCGCATCGGGATCGGAACGTTCTCGCTTTGAGCAAGCTGAAGAAAAAATAATCAAACAAACCAAGGGGAAATTAAAAAGAGAACGCATCACAACTCCACCCCCGGAATCGTGCGGGCCGATTCCTTCACCAAAACCTTGGAGTCGTGCAAAATTTCAAATTTATTCTGCTTCGATGAAAACTGAAATCCGCGGCCAATAATCGTCATCTGTTCTAAATCAATCAGCACATCGCCATCGGAATAAACCGACAGGATTTTTCGGCCATCCACCTCTTCTACTTTCGAGAAACATTGTGGTGCGTATACCGTCATAAAAACCTGTTTACCCTCAAACACGTCAATTCGCAGCTGGCTAACATCCGCCACCCCCCCTTCCAACACCTTCACAAAACCGCCGTAAAGTTGCCCAAACAGGTTTCCTTCCTCGTCATAATAGGGTGCCCGAACTCCTGCCACCTCCATCCCCGCTTCCATATACTCATCCAGTTTCGATGGCGACGGCGTGGAGGAGTCCTGGGCATGCACCGAAGTGCATGCCATGAACGACACGATAAAATAGAACGAAAGCCGTTTCATAAAATATAGTTACCCCACCTCAACTAAGCTCGGCGTGTAATCTGCCGGAGGTTCATAACCCAATAGGGTGATGCACGTAGCCGCAAGATTCGCAACCCCAGCCTCAGGAACATTCACCAGCCGAAGGTTGGCCGCGCCGGATGCATCGTAAATATAAGCCGGAACCGGATTCAGCGAGTGCGATGTTTTCGGCAACGTATGGCCCTCTGCATCGTGCTTCAGTTCGCCGGTTTTTTTCTCCAGCTCACACATATCATCCGAATTTCCGTGGTCGGCCGAGCAGACCATAATTCCGTTGGTTTTTTTCAGCGCGTCCATAATACGTTTCAGCCCTTCATCAACCGCCTTTACCGAAACTTTTACCGCTTCAAAATCCCCCGTGTGGCCCACCATATCGCCATTCGGGTAATTCAATCGGATAAATTGATAATCCCCACTCTCAATCACCTTAACCACCTCGTCGGTTACCTCATCCGCTTTCATGCGCGGAGCCGTTTCAAACGGGCAAACATCCGATGGAATTTCCATCCACGTTTCCGTGTCAAATTTACCGGAGTTATTTCCATTAAAGAAATAGGTCATATGGCCGAATTTCTGTGTTTCAGAAATGGCAAACTGCGTCACACCAACATTCGAAAGAAACTCGCTCATGGTCCGGTCAATTGCTGGCGGTGTGACCAAATATTTTTCCGGCACGCCCAAATCACCGTCATACTGCATCATGCCCGCATACAGCACATTTGGCTTCGGTCCGCGGTTAAACTCGCTCAATTCATCGACTTCAAAGGCCTTCGTAATTTCCAACGACCGATCGCCCCGAAAATTAAAGAAAATCACACTGTCGTCATCCACGATGGGGCCAACCGGCACGCCATCACGTTCAATTACAAAAGCCGGCAAATCCTGATCCAAAATTTTCGGCGTTTCCGAACGGAACACTTCAACCGCCTCACGCATCGAGGGGAAAGTACGCCCCTCCGCTTTCACATGTGCCGTCCAACCCCGATCCACCATGCTCCAGTCCGCATCGTATCGATCCATCGTAATATTCATTCGTCCGCCACCCGAGGCCACGCAATAATCGACAGCACCATCGGCATTGATTCCAGCAAGGAAGGCATCAAAACGTTCAACATAATCCAGCACAGAAGTCGGAGGAACATCGCGACCATCAATCAATGGATGAACGCGTACCACTTTAACGCCATCGGCTTTCGCACGGTTAAGCATGGCTTCGAGATGGTTAATATTTGAATGCACATTCCCGTCAGAGAAAAGCCCGATAAAATGCAACGCAGAGTTTTTAGCAATGGCATTGGCAACCAACTCCTTCCACACCGCCCCTTCGAACATTGCTTTCGTCTCAATGGCCGCACCGACAAGCGCCGCACCCTGCTCGAAAACCCGACCACAGCCAATTGCATTATGCCCAACTTCCGAGTTCCCCATATCCCCATCATCCGGCAAACCAACGGCAATACCGTGC
Organism: Kiritimatiellales bacterium; assembly: GCA_030588285.1. Next base: position 8,021 of record JAUUYK010000018.1, on the reverse strand, counting down.
GCCCGGAGCTCTGTATAAATGGCATGGTCATGCAGCCAATCTAAATTCGGCGTATCGGCCAATTTCACGCAATCGCTCTCCGGATTTTTACCAATGCCGACGCCATCCATAATCACCAAAACAACCGGCCCCTCAGGACCACCAAATGTTTCACTCTTCTTTAATTGTTCCATAAATAATCTCCGGGAGGGTTTCTCTGTTAAAAGTCGCACCAAATATGCCCTTTCGAGGCCAAGGCGGGCAATGAAATAAAGCAATTTGAAAGCTGGCTTGAAATTTACGGCCATTAAAACCACTATTCCGCCCCTTCTAACGAATAAGGAACCTTAATGAACCCTTGGATATTACTCGACGAAACAACCGTTCCCGGCGACGGCGGAACAATGAAGCTCTATCAACGCGCCTTCGAATTCTCAATCTCCGTCAAAAACGACGAACTCATGAACAGCCGAATGCATGGTTCGGAAGATGCCCTCGCGGAGTTGGCCTGCAAACGCGTGGCCGATCGCGACACCCCGCGCGTTTTAGTTGGCGGACTCGGAATGGGATTCACCTTGCGAGCAGCGCTCAATCATCTGGGTAAAACCGCCGAAGTGGTCGTGGCCGAACTCGTACCCGCGGTCGTGAAATGGAACCATACTCATTTAGCCGAACTCGCCGACCACCCGCTAGACGACCCTCGGACCACGGTTCGCGAATCAGATGTTGGACTCGTGATTCGAGAAAAAACCGCGGCATTCGATGCAATCCTGCTCGATGTCGACAACGGCCCCGACGCCCTAACCCACAAAGGCAACGACCGTCTTTATACGCGCGGAGGAATAAACGCCGCCAAAGATGCGCTCAAGCCCGGCGGGATCCTCGGGGTTTGGTCCGCCGAACCCGACCCTTCATTCACCAAACGACTGCGCGGTGCCGGATTCAGCATCGAAGAGGTCTCCGTCCGCGCACGCGGCACCAAAGGCCGGAAGCATACCGTTTGGCTCGCTGAGAAAAAGTAATCCCCTCTCTTGTATTCTTCACTCATTAGAAACATGATGCATCGCAAATTTAGGATCCCCCTTATGAAAACAGAAAATTTTATCGTAAAATATAAAGACGAAGGCAAACGACTGTTTGTCCTCATCGCCGAACAACTCAACATTTCTAAAAAACAGGCGCAGGCCGCCATCGACTCCAAACTCGTGCTGGTAAACGGCAAACGAATCTGGATTCGAAAACACGAAGTGAAGGAAGACGATGTCATCGAAATCCTGATCGAAGGGAAGAAAAAATCCACGCCAAAAACCATTCCCGTGCTCTGGCAGGATGAGGACTACCTCATCGTCAACAAACCGCCCTATATGGTGACCAATGCCGCCGACAACAGCGTTGAAGCGCTCCTGCAAAAACAATTCAAAAATCCAAATCTCTGCGCCGTACATCGGCTCGACAAAGAAACCTCTGGCTGCGTGATTTTTGCTAAAAATGAAGCGGCCAAAGACTTAGCCATTCCAATGTTTCGCGGGCGCTCCATCATGAAAATCTACCGCGCCATTACCATCGGAAAATTCCCGAGCATCTGGAAAGAGATTCGCACCGATATCAAAGGCTACATGTCGACCACGCTTGTGAACTCGCTCGATTCAAATAAACAGGCCAGCTATTTGGAGTTGCGTATCGAAACCGGGCGCACCCACCAAATTCGTAAACATTTAGCCACCAAACGGCATCCGGTTTTGGGCGACAAAAAATATGCCGGAACCGGCCAAGAACTTTCGCTGGAACAACCGCGCCAAATGCTGCACGCCTATCGTCTAATTTTCCCACACCCAAAAACCAAAGAAGCCATTCGTGCCACCGCGCCCCTGCCCGGTGATTTCAAAAAATGTCTCGCACAGCTTAAGTTGAGATAACAGCTCATTAAAAACTAATACGCTCGGGCGTTGCTCTTCTCGATGTAGTTGATGAAAGAGCGGTTGGCGACACGGTGGCCGCCGGGCGTAGGATAGTTTCCGGTAAAGTACCAGTCGCCTTTATGCCCTGGGCAGGCTTCGTGCAACCCGCCAATGCTCTGATAGATAATCTCCACCTCGGCGTTCATCTCTTTCGGGGTTAGAATCTCGGCAATCTTGGTCGAAATCTGAGCGGGGGTGAACGGATCAAAAAGTCGGGTGACCTGATTTTTGGCCTGCGCGCGCGCCACATGTTCATCGGCCTTACACGCTTCATAAATTTCCTGCAGCAACGCTTCGTTGCCGGCATCACGCACCAATTCCACAGCAGCCTCGAAAGCAATGAAATCTTTCATTTTCGACATATCAATGCCGTAGCAATCGGGGAACCGAATTTGCGGAGCCGAGGAAACAACAATAATTTTTTTCATGCCTAATCGGTCGAGAATTCGAAGAATACTGGTGCGCAGGGTTGTTCCGCGAACAATGGAGTCGTCGAGCACAACCAAGGTGTCCGTCGGTTTAATAATGCCGTAGGTCGTATCATAGACTTGTGCCACTAAATCTTCGCGATCAGCATCGGCGGTGATAAAGGTGCGCAACTTCGCGTCTTTAGTCATCAATTTTTCAACACGGGGTTGAACGGAAAGTAACTTATCAATCAACGCTGCAGTGAGGTTAGGTTCGTTGAGCAGTTGGGTTTTTGTCTTTTCAGCAACAACCTCTTTCACACCTTCGACCAACCCAAAAAAGGCGGTTTCAGCGGTGATTGGGATATATGAAAATACGGTATTTTCTAAATCGTAGTTCACCCGTTTAAGTACACGATGCACCAACGAACGGCCCAATTCTTTGCGCTCTTTATAAATGTCTTTATCCGTGCCACGAGAGAAATAGATGCGTTCAAAAGAGCATTGCAACGGCGCACCCGGTTCGTTGATTTTATTCATCGAAACTTCGCCCGTTCGTTTAACCAATAAAGCGTGGCCGGGATCAATTTCTTTCACGCTTCCGATCGGCACATTTAGCGCCGTCTGAATCTGCGGACGTTCCGAGGCGATGGCCACAATTTCGTCGTCTTGGTAGTAAAAGGCGGGGCGAATTCCGTTGGGGTCGCGCAATACAAACAGATCCCCGTGGCCGATCATTCCGGCCATAACATAGCCCCCATCAAACGAGCGCGTTGCTTTTTTGAGCACCCGGCAAATATCTAATTCCTGGATAATCCGATTGGTAATTTCTAGGCGATTCAGCCCTTCTTTTCGGTATTTACGAAAGAGGAAATCATTGGCTTCATCAAGGAAATGACCGATTTTTTCAAGCACCATCACGGTATCGGTTTTATTGCGGGGATGCTGGCCGAGTTCAACGAGCATATCGAATAGCTCGTTGTTGTTCGTGAGGTTAAAGTTTCCGGCGATCACCAAATTGCGGGTCATCCAGTTATTCTGACGCAGGAATGGATGGCAAAATGTTTCGCCGGCCGCACCGTGAGTGCCGTAGCGCAAATGGCCCAACAAGAGTTCGCCAGCAAACAGAACGTTGTCTTTCACCCACGCGCCATCTTCATAGGATTTTGGGTTTTTTTCGCGCGCATCGACAAACGATTTTACCATCCGATTACGCACCTGCATGATCGGATTTTTGTCGGCGGAGCGGGTTCGGGCAATGTAGGGAACACCGGGGGGCATATCGAGCTTGATGCTGGCGGCACCTGCACCGTCCTGCCCGCGGTTATGCTGCTTTTCCATCAGCATGGAGAGCTTATTCACGGCATACATCGGAGTGCCGTATTTTTCGATATAAAAGTCCAATGGCTTAAGAAGCCGAATTGCTGCAATACCGCACTCGTGGCCGATCCAATCGCTCATAACATACCTTCCTCGGGTTATGTTTAGGTTTTGTTAGAAAGAGCGCACCGTGCCTTAGAATTCGGGTTCGGTCAAGCCCGTCAACCGGATTTCAAACAGTTAGAAAAATTTCGCCATTTAACCTCTTACAAACTCCTTGTTTAACGATCCTTTTTTCAGACCTTAAATAATTTAGCCTCCCGATTTTTTAACGGTATAGCCAAGTGCTTGAAGCTCAGTCACCAAGAGATTTCGGTGATCGCCCTGGATCTCGATGGTTTGCCCCTTGAGGGTGCCGCCCGTCCCGCATTTTTGTTTAAGTTTTTTCGCCAACTCCTTAAGCCCTTCGGGATGCAGTGGAACCCCCGTGATGACCGTCATCCCCTTCCCTTTGCGGCCTTTGGTTTCGCGGCCGACCCGGACCACTCCATCGCCCTTGGCCATTATCGGCGCCTTTTTTTTGGGTTCTATCCGCCCTTTATTCGTTGAAAACACAATATCTAAATCGTCGAAACCATTCATTCTTATTTCCCTTTGTTATATTTTTTTTAGCCGAAAAGCTTTCTACACCAACAGTTGCTCTCGAATAAGCGCGCTTCCCGTATTTTCTGCGACCCATTCCAGTAGTTTTTTCGCTGCGGGAGACGGATTTTTCTTTAAGATGATCACTGCATTTTTTCGCAGTTGCGTTACTCCAGCGTAGGCCGCGGCATTGCCTTTGATTAATCGGCGAAGTTCACCGGCGGAGGTTTTAAGTAGCCACTCAAGATCGACCGGAATACGCGTATCCACTTTATCGCGCGGCGGGCAGACGACAGAGCAGTCGTCGCATCCAAACAACCAATCGGCGATCATTCCGCCCTCAGCCCTATTTAATACACTCCGTTTTTCAATCGTGAGATAGCTAATGCATTTACGCGCGTCGATCGGCTTTTCGAATTCAATGGCCTCGGTCGGGCAATTTTTAATGCAAGCCTGACAGTCGTTGCACCCAAACGGCATTTTCGGCGCGTGGATGACCTCCGGCAATTCGGCTCCCACAAAAAGAACGCCGATAAAAACACGAACATTGGTGCGCCCAGGCACGCGTAGCAAATCGTTGGCGCCCACCACACCCAATCCACCGACCGTCGCAAAAAGGCGTTCATAAACGGCCTTGGTATCCACCGCCGCCTCGGCCTCAATCCCCTCCCCCAACCACGCCCCTAGCTTGGCCAGCATCGCCTGCCCATTCGTATGATAATCCTGCTCCTTTGCGTAGGCCGAAATATAGCCCAGCAACGCATCTTTTTCAGGGGAAGGAAATGGATGTGTGGCCGTGGGATCGCCCCACTGATTCGTGAACGAAAGCACAATCGCCGATTTAGCAAATGAAAAGGTTTCCCACGGGGCGGATTTTTCGGCGAACATCCGTTCGAGATAGTCCATCTCGCCATGCAGTCCCGCCTTCAACCAATCGGCGACCAACGCACTATTTTCCGCAATGCGCTGGCGCAGCAGAGGATTGTTCAATCGAATACACGCCGCCGAATGCGCGCCGATTTCCTGCGCCGTTTCGCCTAGCCATTCGTTAAAGTTATTTAAATTCATTTTGCTCCACTCGCCAAAAACCGTTAGCAAATAGTCCTACAGATGAACCACGAACTAAAGATCATATTTGTTTTCGTAGACGGACTCGGCATTGGTTCCGTCGATCCTCAACGTAATCCATTGCTCAACGCGCGCTTTCCAACCCTAAAGAAACTCATTGCCGAAGCCACGCCGATCGATGCCGGTCTTGGAGTGGAGGGCCTACCACAAAGTGCCACCGGACAAGCGACGTTATTAACCGGAATAAATGCACCAAAAATTATGGGGCGACATATTGAGGGATTCCCTCCGCCTTCGCTGAAACAGTTGATCGAACAGGAAAATCTATTTTTAAAATTACAGCACCTTGGCCAACGCTGCACCTTTGCCAATTCGTATTGGATCGATGATCCGCACACCATTCCGTTGCGCCGGCAGTCGGTTACCACCGTGATGTCGCTAAAAGCCCTCGGCGCCGTTCGAGGACAAGAGGAGCTGCTTGCAGGCAAAGCGGTTAATCATGATATTACCCGTTGGACAATGCACACGCGCGGCTATACCGGCGAATTAATCGACCCAGAAACGGCCGCCGAGCACCTGCTTGCGGTGGCCGAGGAAAATAATTTCACCCTCTTTGAATATTTCCTAACCGACCGCGCGGGCCATGCCAACGACCCCGAACTGGTTTCCCAATGCTTGGAAACATTAGAACGTTTCATTTCTGCCGTTATTCCCTTTTCAGAAAGGAATAACCGCCTGTTTTTACTGTGTAGCGACCATGGTAACATTGAAGACAACTCCACCAAACGACACACCATAAACCCCGTCCCGCTCGTCGCCCTTGGCACCAAGGCCGAAACATTTTGCTCCGCAGAAAACCTTTCCGATATCACCCCGAGTATCCTTCGCCTTTACGAGGCCTAAGCAAACCGATACATTTTTCTAATGAATCAAGAACAAACTAAGCGCCCAGACTGGGACGAATATTTTATGGACATTGCCCACGTGGTTTCTAAACGTGGAAATTGCTGCCGACGTAAAGTCGCGGCATTGATTGTTCGCGATCGGCAAATTATCTCAACCGGCTACAACGGCACGCCTCGGGGCATTGAAAATTGCTTTGATGGGGGGTGCCCGCGTTGCGCATCCGATGCGCCATCGGGATCAAACCTCGGCGAATGCATCTGCGCACATGCCGAAGAAAATGCCATTGTGCAAGCGGCCTATCACGGCATTAGCGTACGCGATGGCGTGCTCTACTGCACCCTCAGTCCGTGTCTGATGTGTGCAAAAATGCTGATCAACGCCGGAATTAAAGAGGTGGTCTACGAAACCGAATATCACTTTTCTGAACAAGCCCGCGAATTATTTAAAAAAGCCGGCGTGGCCTGCCGCCAATTTAAACGCGCCTAAATTTATCATGAAAAAACGATTCACCAGTTTAGCCCTCTTTCTTCTCCTGCTCTCTCCAGCGATTGCGGAAGACTACAGCTCCTGTTTTTTTCCGGGGGAAGTTTCGGAATATAAAGTGTCGTGGATGGGCGTTCCGTTGGCATGGTCGCGCACCACCACAGAAGAGTTTACCGAAAATGGCCGAAATCTAATTCGCATTCAGGTGGTTTCAAAAAGTTATAAGGCGTTTGCAAAAGTCTACAATGTCGACGATACCAAAGAGGTGATTATCGACCCCAAGACCGCCCTGCCCCTTCGGCTAGATCTTGAACTAAATGAAGGCAACATCCACACCAGCCAGCAGACCCATTTTGATCACATTAACCATACCGCACAATTTATTGATCGAAATGCCAACACCACCAATCACGTCGAAATCGCCGATCAAACCCGCGAAATCATCACCTTCCTCTTCGCCATGCGAAATGAAAAAATGGCCGATATTGAAGCAACAACTCACACACTATTTTCCGGCGGACAGCTTTACGAAATGGATATTGAAATCAAAAAGAAGGGCCGAGTAAAACTTTCTGATTATGGCAAAATCGGATGCGTAAAACTTGAACCCCTTGCAGAATTCGACGGACTATTTCTGCGAAAGGGGAAAATCATGTTTTGGATTTCACAACAAAAACGGCGAATGATCACCTGTATTAAAGCACAAGTTCCCGTCGGAAAAATTACCGTAAAACTACAAAGCGTAACCGGCCCGGGTAACGATATTTGGGTGAAAAAGGAGTTAGATGAAAATTAGCGTTGAACGAGCAAAAGAAATCTTAAGCCAAGCAGGAGCCAAACGAATTTTGGTGGTTGGCGATCTCATGATGGATCGCTTTGTCTATGGAAGCGTCTCACGCATTTCCCCCGAAGCTCCCGTTCCAGTGGTTAAGGTATCACACGAAAAATCGATGCCCGGCGGCGCATGCAACGTAGCGTCAAATCTACTCGCACTAAACGGCAAAGCTTCCATGGCGGGAATCATCGGCCAAGATGCCGTCGGCGAAGAACTCAAAAAACAGCTCACCGCCGCCGGCGTTACCCTCGATGCTCTCATTGAAAACGATATCCACCCATCCTGCGTAAAAACCCGTATCGTGGCCGAACGCCAGCAAGTTGTGCGCGTTGATCGCGAGGAATATCTACACCTGCCTGCCGCCGATATTGCAACCTTTTGCGCACGCATCGAAACCGAAATTAAAATTGCCGATGGCGTAAT
>JAUUYK010000176.1 GCA_030588285.1 Kiritimatiellales bacterium | reverse complement strand
TCTTTATCCAAAATCCTTTCGATTCTTTGCGGGGGTAGATCCAGCCCAAAGGGCAATAAAATCATATCGAAAATAACGGCATATTTTTTACCTTCATATTTACGAAGTGCTCTTCCCCGCCTTTGCACAAATTGTTTTCTTGAGTCATTGCTGTAGAGCATTACTGCTATTTTTATGGAGGGGACACTAAATCCTTCATCAAGACAGCCTACACCTAAAAGTACTTGATAACTTCCTTCTTTAAAACCATCTAGTGGCTCTCGAGACTTGGACGAATTCTCCGCTGTAATTGACGTAAAATTGATACTTCTCTTAGATAAGAAGTTCGCAATATGAGCGATATACCGATGCTCAGAATCTGCATCACGAAATCCAGGAGGGCAAAAAACGAGGGTGTGCGAGAGAGGCCGATTATCATCCAGAATTTTACCTAAATCCCCTAAATACAAATCCACATTACGCAGTATATTTATTTTTTCATCCTGCATCGTCTTGTCATATTTATTCTGAAGAGATTCTAATAATTCAGCATATCGAGTTGCCTCGCTCGCTAAAAATACTGGGACAGGGAAGTACATATATTCACACAAGACCTTATCACGAATAGCTTTCTTTAATCCATATTCGACGACTGGCGGATCCCCTCTGAAATATTGCTTCATCATACGGGTAGGGCCTAGAAATAGAGAAATAACCCACCAGAGAAATCCGCTCCTGTTTTTTCCCTGAGCAAGCCCTCCAATCCGGGAACCATCTAAACCTGTTAGACGACATGATTCATGAAGCCCGAGGAACCCGTGAAATCAATTACGATTGGATCAAAGAAATACTCCAGCTCCACAACACCCGCCTCAGCGGACTTCTTTAGCTCGGACCGATCCGACTTTTCAAATGCCCTGATAAAAAACACAGTTGCTTTTCAAGCGATGCTTACAGGCTAATCCTCAAGCTTATGAATCTCGATCCCTGTCGTTGTGGTGTCGGTATAATCGTTACCTTTTGCGAAAACAACCAGATCGACGACATCACCTGCAGCAAGCGTGGTATCGATAAGAACAGATACAGCATCGCCTTCCTTGAGATTGATGACTTGTCCGCCCAGCGTCGCGATAACTCCATCGGCAAGCTTATGGGTTCCCGGATCAGATATCGTAGCCCAGATCTGATAACGGCAATCCTCGCTGCATATCCGCCATGCCTTTGATGGCTTCGCCGGCAACGATGTCCACAAACATGCCGTTGATGCGTTTAACGGTTTTAGGAACGCAGAGTGGACGGTTGATGACATAATCGCCGGGCTGAAAATAGACGACGGATTTACCGGAGTTGAGCGCGGCCTGGATGGCATCGCTATCATCGAATATGCCGTCAGCAACGGCGCCGTACATTTTGGGGTGCACCCATTCGGCGGGATCGCCGATCCAATCGATACACAGATCTTCGATCGGCAGATTAAGTGAGCGGGCAGCGACGGTTTTTCCCGTGGTCTGAATGCCGTGGGAGGAATATTCTTCGATGTGTGGACCGGGCACGGTGATGTCGGTGGGCCAGACGGAGCAGGCCATGGGGCCTATACCACAAAAATAGCCCTCGCACTCAATGTTCCGGGCAAAGAAGACGCCTTTGGCGTGCACGATTGCGGGTTTAACGGAGCGGCCTCCGGCGAGGCGGGAGTCGAGCAGATGCACGTGTGCCGTTTCGCCATCGACGTGCAGGGCTTCCTCTTTATTTTCGCTCTGAAGATTACGAAGAATGGCCACGGTATTTTCAAGGCGAATCCCCATCGTGCGCTGGCCGGAAATCCGGATGTTTTCCATAACGACATAATCATTCAACGAGGTGAACTGAATCCCGAATTCAAAGCCTTCAATTTCTATATTTTTCAAAAGGCAGCCCGTGACTCCATTGCCCAACGAAGTTAAGCCGCAACAGCCTTTTCGATCAGGATCGCTGCTGACAATACGGACATCGCGTACGGCTCCGTCGTTACTGCAAAAAAAGTTAAGCCCAATCGCGCCAGGATTCCCTGCCCCCACATCGATCGTGAGGTTACGGAAATAGTTGCTCATAGCGACATTGGACGTAAAGCCACGCATGAAGCTCACGACGGGTTTGCTGTTACCAAATTCAAATCCGGCGGACCGGTCGGCCAGCTTGATGATGCATTCATCGCGGGATTCGCCTTGGAAACGATTGCACCAGTTCATTTCCACGCCCAGTCCGTTTTGCAGATTATCGAAGCGATAACAAATGGTGTTACTTACAAGGTATGTTCCTTTGGGAAAATAGATGATGCGACTGGGCGGCATGCGGTCGGGGAACACCGCGAAATTTCGCCCGTTTTCGCGTCGGTTTTCAAAGCTGTTTTCATAAATAAAATCGTCCGTCGCGGCTTCAAGCCGATTCACGACGCGCTTGCACCCTTCGATGTTGGGTCGTGTGATGTCGTCCAAAATACGGCAGAGGATTTCGGTGCAATCCACGGAGCCGGAAGGATCGGCAAAGTACGGTGCCTGGGTGACATCAATGATGTTTTTCGCATCGGGAGGATAGACCACATGGCACTGCGGAAAGGGGTATTCAATAGGACGGGTCATCTTAAAATTTCCTTCTTGATTCTGTAAACGCCGGCTGAATAGTGCATCGGGCGGCGGTCCAAAGGTGCAACACTTTTTCGTTAATTACCCCGCATCCTTGCGCGTGTCAATTTCTCCTACGGTTTCTTCTGTGGTTGCCGCTGTTTTCGACCGGCACCCGAGACCCTGCACCCCTGGCCGTCAATCATCGCTCCGCTCCGGTCTCCGCCCGGGGTTTACTTCGCACAAATCCTAACTTTAAAACTGGAGTCACAATTGGGGGTACGTCATTATACTGGATAGTATATTTAACCTATTAATCGGGTACCGGGCTAACATAACTACTGGGCCAGTTGAGGGTTCCAAGCCAAGGGAGAATGGAATGGCGGTCGGTCAAAAACAAATAGCAGAAAAGTTGGGCGTATCGATCGCTCTGGTATCGCGCGTATTGTCTGGAAAGGCGGGGGAAATCCGCATTGCGCAGCATACGATCGACCGGGTCGTGAAGGCCGCCAAGGAAATGGGTTATATGCCCAATGCCGCCGCCCTGACCCTTAAAGGAAAGTCGACGCGGACCATCGGCGTAGCGGTTTATGATTTTAACGACCCCTTCTTCGGAGCACTCATTAAAAAGATTCAGATTCAAGCGCATAAATATAACTATTCACTTGTTCTCGCCGGTTTCCTCAACCGAATTCCGGACGAGCAGGATTTACAACCCCTGCATAAATATGCCCTCGA
>JAUUYK010000071.1 GCA_030588285.1 Kiritimatiellales bacterium | reverse complement strand
TCGGTGTGCGCCTCGGGTAAATAGTGATATTTCTGCATACTATTGACGAATCCAACTCCGGCCATTTTACCGCCGGCGACTGCACGCATGGAGTTAATTAACTGCCAGGCTTTGTCTTGTTCATATTTCTGAGGATCGAGAAAGGCCAGAATCCGGCTCATTCTTTCGCGGTTTTGAAAGATGAGAACCAGCACGCTCATTAGCCCCCCCATTCCGACAACGAGCAAGGGGCCAATACGCGCACCACTAAGAAACATCATGCCCACAGCAACGCTGGAAACTAGCATGGTGGTGCCGAAGTCGGGCTCAATAACGATCGGAATCACAAAACAAATGAGCAGGCCAAAAGGGATCAAGATGCCGAGCTTTACTTCATCGATGCGCCGTTGATTCCGCGCTAACCACCATGCAAAAAGCATAATAATTGCGAGCTTGGAAATTTCCGACGGTTGAACGGTCAATGGCCCGATACGCAACCAGCGCCAGGACCCAATAATCATGGTTCCAATGCCTGGAATTCGGACGAGGATCAGCAAAAGAATGGAAACCGCCGAGAGCGGAATTACTAGTTTTTTATAGATGCGATAGTCGAATCGGGCCGCGACCGCGGCGGCCAAAAAAGAAAGCGCCAGCCAGATGAGCTGGCGTCTTACAAAATAGGAAGCATCATCATATTTAGCCGAGCTGGCGCTGGCTAGAATGAGAACCCCAAGGGTTACGAGTATCAATACGATAGCTATAAACAGCGATATGGTTCTGCGCATTGATACTCGCCGCCAAGTTTACTCTGCAATCGGAATACGCAGGCGCATTCCTTCTTGAATCAAAGATTCGTTGCTAATGTTGTTCAATCGCATGATTTCGGCTTTGCTCACGCCATACTGGCGGGCCACATCATCAAGCGTTTCTCCGGGATAGAGCACTTTATCTTCAATCATATCAACCGACATAGCGGAGGCTTCAACAGCGGGCTCAACGGAAGCCGCGGCCATTGGAGCAGGCGCGGGTGCGGCGGCAATTGGAGCCGGAGCAGGCTCAACCGGCGCCACCTTTTTCGGGGCGGAATAGGAACTCTTACGACTAGTGGCGGGAACTTTACCGTAGCTCGGGATATTCAATTCTTCACCGGCCATAATCTGGTCGCCTTTAATTCCATTCAACGAACGCAGGTCGTCGATGCTTACTTTTGCAGCCACTGCAATTCCAGAAAGGGTGTCTCCCTTCTTAATGATATAGGTTCCACCTTTTTTAATGGAGCTGGATTTCTTAGACGAAAGGTTCGCCGAGGAAGATCCACCGCGACCGCTCGGAACGGCGAGTTCCTGTCCCGTATAAAGTACGTCGGGATTTGAAAGCCCGTTCATTTCCACGAGCCTTGCGGTGGTGGTATCAAAATCTACGGCCAGTTGCGAAAGCATATCGCCTTTTTGAACAATATAAAGTTCACTGGGTCTTGATGAAGATGCTCCAGCATAAGGCTCAACAGGGGCGGAAGAAGAAGCGCTTTTAATAATCACGGGTTCGTAAACTGTCAAGGCATCTTCCGTTTCGTTATAGCCGTAGGGGTTGGGCTGAGCAACGGGTGCTTGCTGTTCGACGGCTCCTTTATGCTCATGCTTCCATGGGCCTTTATGACGAGCCCCTGCTCCGCGACCACTCCCTTGCGATTCGGTGGTTACACAACCTTGTGTTAGGGCAAAAACACACAATACGGCAACATGCACCCCAAGTACTGCTGGTCCGATCTTCATAACTAAACTCCTTCTTCGAAAAGGGCCCTTACGGCTCCCAATTTTATAATTTCACGAAACATCCTCATCCGTCTGCATCGCATTTTCAAACAACTCCATAAAACGTTCACCACGCTCTTCAAAACTACGAAACTGATCAAAACTTGCACACCCTGGCGAAAGAAGAATGGTATCCCCTGCTTTAGCTGCATTTTTTGCAGCGTTAAAAGCCCCCTCCAACGTTCCAAATTTGACGCACAAACAAACCTCATTCCACGCATGATACATGAACTGAGATGCTTGTCCTATAAGGTATAGGCTTCGTACCCGTTCGGCTAGTACTTCTTTAACAAAAGTATAGTCTGACTCTTTGGGTATCCCTCCAGCAATTAAATGTATATTTTTTCCAACCGCCTGCAAAGCAACTACGGTTGCGGCAAGATTGGTGGCCTTAGAATCGTTTACATAGTCCACCCCGTCGATTCTGCCAAGCCGTTGAATCCTGTGCGGCAAGGATTTAAAGATTTTGGCCGCCTGCTTTCCCGATTCGACTGCAACCTGACAGGCCTCCAAAACGCCCGCCACCGCCGCGCCGGTGCACCCGCCAAGAGTGGGGGAATCAAACAGGGTTCCCGAAAGATTTAAAAGCGCTTTTTTCTCATGAAAAACGGTGCCGTTTTCAAAGCGATAGTCCGCCGAAGAATTTGTTCCAAACGTACGCCAATTTCGGTCACTTTTCACCTCGGCTTTGCAGGTTTCAAGGAGATCAAAAGGAATAAGGCATACTTCTTCGGAAGAAAAATGGGGGGCAAAAATTCGCATTTTAATCTGGCGATAGCCCGCCATTGTTTTATGTCGATCGAGATGATTCGGCAACACGTTCAGCAGCACCGCCACATCCGCTCGAAAGTCGCGGACGGTTTCAAGCTGGAACGAACTGATCTCAAGCACGAGCCAGTCGAGATCGGGATTGTGCAATACCACTTCACACGCGGGGATACCATAGTTTCCGCCGATGGCTGCTTTTTGCTGGGCGAGCTGCAGACTTTCGCAAATCCATTTAACCGCCGTACTTTTCCCGTTTGACCCAGTTACAGCCACGGTTTTTCCCCGATGGCGCGACCAGCCCAATTCTAGTTCGGAAAGCAGCGGAATGCCCGCTGCGCGGATTGCGCAAAGCCATGGGTGAGCAAGTGAAAATCCTGGACTGACAATACAGATTTCGAACGCCTGCTTTTCTAGGGTTTGGGAAACTTGGGGATCGTTAGAACCATCCTGCGAAAGCACGACGGTTAAACACCCTTCGGCGTTCAACATTCGTTCGGCGGCTTGCCCGGAGCGGCCATAGCCTAAAATTAATGCTGTTCGATAATTCTGCATCGACAAAAACTAGTCGTTTTTTTCGGCCGGTACGAGTGGATAAAGTTGGACCCGATTAATTCCATCGAAAAACAGCTCAATAAACGCACCCTTTTAATTTGTATTCGCGGACAAAAAGGCTGGAGGCTTGAACGAGAAGTCAAAGCGTATAGTATGTGTCGCAATTGTTTTTACCTATTGGAGATGTACATGAAATTTTTGTATCGCACCGCTCTCGTCGCCCTTTTTCTTGCCTGCAGCATTGCCCCACTTTCAGCCAAGCAATTTCTCGTTCTCAGCAATCTCGTGGAACAGGCCTCCAGCGCAACAGCTGAAAAATATCCCGATTCAGATGATGTGTTGATTAATGATTTCACGCAGGTGCGCTATCAGGTCGACGGCACGTCGGAAACGTGGAGCGATACCGCCATTAAAATTTTGACCGAAAAGGGGAAACGGAATAATCGAACGCTTACTTTAAGCTTCAACACCTCCTACGGCACAAACTATTTCACCACGGTGGAGCTCATTAAACCCGATGGTAACGCGGTTAAAATCAACATTGCCGAACAGAGTAAAGTGATGGTTAACCCCGGCCAAATGAGCGCCAACATATATAACCCCAACTCCAAAGTAATGACGCTCTCGATCCCCGGGCTCGAAATCGGCGACACCCTTCACTACATCGCCCACCGAATCGAAACCAAAGCCGTGGTGCCCAACACCTGGAGCGACTATCAGGTTTTTGAACACACCAGCCCCATCGAGCGCACCACCTATCAGGTCATTTCTCCCAACGAGCGACCGCTCGTTAAAATTGCTCATAAAGCAAAGGTTTCGGGTACCGTCAAATTTAACAAAACCCAAAGCGAAAAAGACGCTGAAACCATCTACACCTGGGTCGTCAGCAATGTGCCGCGCATTTTCGAGGAACCAAACATGCCCGCCAGCTATACCGTGGTTCAGCGCCTGCTCATCAGCACCATGGCCGAGTGGGAAGAGCTCTCCAAATGGTACTGGGAACTCTGCCTCCCCCGGCTCAACGCCACCACACCCGAGATGGAAACCATGGCCCAAATGCTTGTGGCCGACCACACCAACCGAACCGATCAGATCAAAGCCATCTTCAACTTCGTCTCGCAAGACATTCGCTATATGGGCATCACCACCGAAGAAGAAGCTCCCGGCTATGAGCCGCACGATGCCAGCATCACCTTCGAAAATCGCTACGGCGTCTGTCGCGACAAAGCGGCCCTGCTTGTTTCCATGCTACGCATCGTCGATATCGAAGCCTTTCCGGTGATCATTATGGCCGGCCCCAAAAAAGACGAAGAAGTTCCGCAAGCCTTCTTCAACCATGCAGTCACCGCCGTACTCGATGAAAATGGCGACTACATTCTGATGGACTCGACCGACGAAAATACCAAAGACATTTTTCCATCATACCTTCAAAATATGAGCTACATCGTGGCCCGCCCCGAAGGCGAAACCCTACGCACTTCCCCCATTATTCCCGCCGAAAAAAATCTACTCCAAATCACCTCCACCGGATCACTCGATAAGAAGGGAAACCTCGAAGCCCAAAGTCGGCTTGTTTTTGAAGGCATTAACGACACCGTATATCGCGGCTATTTCTCCGAAATAAAACCCGAAGAACGCCTTCTTTTCTTTGAAGGACACCTCAAAAACTCAATGCCTACCGCGGAACTTCAAAGCCTAAAAATTCTTCCCAAAGAACTGCGCGACACCACCCAACCTCTCATCGTTGAGTTGAACTACTCCGCCGGAAATCTACTCATCAACGGCGCCAAAAATAAGATGTTAAATCTTCCAAAACTTGGAAGCTCCCTCGGCTATGCCAACTTCTTACTCGGCCAAACCGGACTCGAAAAACGCAACTACCCGCTCTACACCCGCACAACCGCCGGCATTCGAGAAACCCTCGAACTCGAGATTCCATCCGATATCGGAACGCTCAACATTCCCGACTTCCAACCCGTCGAATCCGACCAGTTCGCCTGGAACATACAGGTCGCCCAAACCAACAACACCCTCACCGCAACCAACTCCTTCCTGCTCAACACCGTCGAATTCTCGGCCAAGGACTATCTCGTCCTAAAACAAAACCTAAAAACGATTGAATATAACCTGCGCAAAAAATTAATTCTCGATCTCCCAACCCCCGGAAGCTCCGTAGAATCCGACGTCCGTATTCTTGAACGCGAAGTGGACATCGTTTTAGAAAGTGCCACCCACTGGAAAAAAACCTCCCGTTCCAAAATTGAAATCCTCACCTATGCTGGCAAAAAGAAAAATGCCGAAATCAAACTCGCCTACAACCCCGCTTGGCAAACCGTCGAACTGACCAAAGCCACCGTCACCCACCCCGATGGAACCGTGAAAGAAATCAGCGAACAAGAGCAGAACATCATGGATGCCAGCTGGGTGGCCTCCGCCCCGCGCTATCCCGCCGAAAAATTACTCGTGGCCAACCTGCCCGCCGTAGAAATTGGCAGCATTCTAGAATATGAATATGTTTCAACCATTTCGGGAAAACCGTTCTATTCCTCCACCCAGCTCTTCAACAGCCACGATCCGTTCGACCACAAAACCGTCACCTTAACCGCGCCCGATTCCGTAAAACTCGCCATCACAAACACCGGCATCAAAGAAAACAAAACCAACCAAGATGG
>JAUUYK010000209.1 GCA_030588285.1 Kiritimatiellales bacterium | reverse complement strand
TCTCGGCAGCGAGTTCGATGAGGTGGTCTTTAATGGCTTTCACGCGGGCTTTTAAATCTTCGGGTATTTGATCGGTTGGGGTGTTGAGAATGTCGATGATTTTGCCGTCGGCGGAGGGCAGGACGATGGGAATGCAGCGGTCGTCGCCCCAGCGTTCTTTTATTTCGAGCAGGGTGTTGTCGAAGTCGGTATCGTCTTTGTCGAGGCAGGTGATGGCGATGCCTCGGGGGAGGGTGCGTTTTTCGCAGGCTTTCCATGCGCGTTGGGTGCCGACTTGAATGCCGGAGGAGGCGTCGATAGTGAGTAGCGCGGCATCGGTAATTTCGGCGGCGGCGATCATTTGGCCAATAAAGTCGGCGAAGCCGGGGGTGTCGATCATGACGAGGCGGCGAATTTTACGGGAGGCGGCGGTGTAAACCCCGTCAAAGGGTTTGGACCAAATAGAGATTTGATGCGCTTTTTCTTCGTCGGTCCAATCGGCCACACTGGTACCGTTTGCCGGAGAACCCACGCGATCGACCTGACCCAGCTTAAACAGGAAGCTGTCGATCAAGGAGGTTTTTCCGCTGCCCGTGTGGCCCATAAGAGCGAAGTTGCGGACGTTATCAATGGGAATATTCTTCATATGTTCCTCTCCTGTCTATTCAGTGTTTCGTGCTCTCCGCGCGCCGCGCATTCGGCATAGTTTCGGAAAGCTCCGTTAGAATACCGATTCGCCGCATGGCTTTCAAATCATTTTGTAAGATCCCCGGTTTTAATGACCACAGCTCTGCTTTGGCGGTTACGTAGCATTGCAATCGGCGATTTCTTTATTCATTGTTCGCGAACTATGAAAAAAGAAACCTCTAGATTTGAAGTGATGTCCCCGGCCGGTTCCTATGCCTCGCTTTCGGCGGCCATTCGTGCCGGTGCTGATTCGGTATATTTTGGCGTGGATAAGCTCAACATGCGCTCGCGCGCCGCGAGCCCGTTTGGTTTGGCCGATTTGAAGCGCATTGCGCGGATCTGCCGATGGTGCGGGGTGAAGTCGTATCTCGCGCTTAATGTACTGGTTTATGATGATGAATTGGCGGTGATGCAGGAGGTTTGCGATGCGGCAAAAGCGGCGGAAGTTGATGCCATTATTGCGGCGGATATTTCGGCGATTGAATATGCGCGATCGATTGACGTGGAGGTTCATATTTCGGTTCAGGCCAATATTTCGAACACGGCTGCGGTCCGATTTTTTGCTCGCTATGCCGATGTGATGGTGCTGGCCCGCGAGTTGACGTTGGAACAAATTACAACCATTGGAAATGCCATTCGCGAAGAAAAAATTACCGGTCCAAAAGGCGAGCTGGTTCAGATTGAACTATTTGCCCATGGAGCGCTTTGCGTCGCCATTTCTGGCAAATGCTACATGAGTCTCGGGTGCTATAATCAATCGGCGAACCGCGGTGCTTGCTTTCAAAATTGCCGCCGTGCCTATCGGCTAACGGATATTGAAACAGGCGATGAACTTGAAATTCAAAACCAATATATTATGTCGCCGAAAGATCTCTGCACGCTACCGCATCTCGGTAAATTAGCCGAAGCTGGTGTGACCGTCTTTAAACTCGAAGGCCGCGCCCGAACCGCACAGTATGCCGGCACCGTTACCAAGGCCTATCGTGCGGGGCTCGACGCGGTTGAAGCTGGAACGTTTAAACCTGAAAACTTTCAACCTTTGGAGGCCGGATTGGCCTCGGTCTTTAATCGGGGATTCTGGGATGGCGGTTATTATTGCGGCGTGCAATTGGGCGAGTGGGCTGCTTCGGGGCATTCGCAAGCCACGCATAAACGAGTCGAACTTGGTTTTGTTTCCAACTATTTCGCAAAAATCGGTGTCGTTGAATTTACGCTTTGGCAGCAGGAACTTTTACCCGGATGCGAATTGCTCGTTGAAGGCCCAACCACTGGCGCAGTGCAAACGACCGTCGAAACGTTGCGCGTTGATGGAAAGCCCGCCGATCGGGCCGTTAAAAATGATAAGGTCACTTTTGCTCTCCCCGAAAAAGCCCGCCGCCAAGATAAGGTTTTTCTGCTTCAGCCCGTGGAATAAATCAATCCATCGATTTTGCGGATTACTCCGATTTTATTCCGTGTAATCGGAGTAATCTGGGGGGCTTTGTTTCAGTTCATCCAGTCGATGCGTGATGACGTAGTCGTGGAATATTTGCATGAGGCCTTGGCGGGCGAGGGCGGATTTGTACACCTTTGGAGTGTGGTCGGGGCCGAAGAGGGTGTAGGCGGTTTGGCGAATGATGCTGTTGCTGGGTTCGGGGGGAAGTTTGGAGAGGTCGATCGGGAGTTCGCCAATGGCGGCCTGGAAGGGCACGAGTATGTTGGTGATGATTGCGTTGGCGCGGGCCTGCCCAACGAGCGCGGTGGGGGCACATTTTGTTTTCCAGCTGATATGGGTGTTCCAATAGTTGGAACTGAATTCGGTTAAATAGCTCCACTGGCTTAAGAGTTGAAGGGGGTTGCGGGCAAAAAATGCGGCGGCCATGATTCGGCGGACGGGGTGGTTGGCGGGGCGAATGCCGGATAGGTTCCATTCTGATTTTTCGAGCGTCCGTTCGTTTAGTTCTTCTGGTTGTTTCC
>JAUUYK010000161.1 GCA_030588285.1 Kiritimatiellales bacterium | reverse complement strand
CCTATTAAGAGGGTGATACATAGATATTTCATACGATTTACTCCTTCGATCTTTTCTTTGTTTAGCCTGTGAGGGGAATCAATCACCTCAATCCTTCTGAAAAAAAATTAGCTAAGATTTATTCCATAGAACCTTTTGCAAGTAAAGTAGTTAGCGTGGGTATTGGTAAATAAATAATCTAACTCCATCGCCCCCGTGGGGCGAATAACGTGCCAGAAAAGCTCCCGGAGCGGCCAAAAACAGCTCGATTTTACCAGTCGCCAGGCTGGAAACAGAATAAACCCGCAGGGGGATTGAGCCACGAAAAGCGTGAGATACACGAAAATACAGACTCAGGATTTCGGGGGTTATTTAAAAAAAAACAGCGAGCCAGATGGTTTTTTCGGTGGTTGAAGTCGATTCAATGCGATGCCGCTGATGCGCGGGGATGAGCAGGTGGTCGCCGGGGCGGAGTTCAATGTATTGATCTTCAACCGTAAGAAGCGCCGCGCCGGAAAGAAGCATCACCCATTCGTTCTGTTCCTGATCATACCAAAAACCTTCTGGCGATGCGTGGCCATCAGAAACAATCCGTTCGATTTTAACCCGATCGTTTTCCGCTAAAATGGAAACCAGCTCTTCGGGGAGTGGGTCGGGAATATCTTGAAATAGATTCTTCATGCCTTCTCGAGAGTGAAAAAAGAACAGCTCGGAAAATGCCAAGCTGTTCCAAAGTTATGCCTGTGCAGCGGAATTAAAAGGCAAAGAGGAGTCGAATTTGTGCGCCGCCAAAGTCGTAGTCTTTAATTTCGTTAAACAACGGATTACTGTCGGTAGCTTCTACTGTTACAGGCACAGAAACATAGCCGCCTTCAATCCGGATTAAATCCGCCAGTTCAACGCCAACATGTACGCCAAATCCAACGCCATTGGATTTAAACTCAAAATATTGGCTTCCGGTTTCGGGAACGGGGAAGTTGATGCCACCCTTAATATAAAACGTGCGCGATTTGGTGAAATAAAATTGCCCGTAAATCGACGGAAGAACAATGAAATTCGCATACGATTCTGCAAGCGTCCCCCCTGATACTTCGACTCCACCGTTGAACCAAAGGTCACCGCCGAGAATAATTCCAAATTGTTCAACCGGACGAAATTCAAGCCCGAGGTACAGGTCAATCCAACCCGCAAAATTATCCGTATTAATATAACCCGTTCCTGGATTGTAAATCTCGTCAAGATAATCGCCATATTCCGGAGCAATGAGTAGACCGCCACCAACGATAAAATCAAACCGGTCGGGTTTTTCTGGAGCCATTTTTTCAGCCGGTATGATCCCGGGTTCAGTAACCCCGCTTACCGCGCGGTTGGTTTCTGCCGAAGCATTAAGTATCATGAAGGTCATCGCGATACCGATCACACTATTGCATGCTTTACTGATCATTCGACTTCTCCTGTTGGTATAATTCCTAGGTCAATGACTTCTCTTTACGATCAATCGGTTTGAAAAAAACTAGTGCTGGACCTTACTCCTCTCCGAGCAAAATCCGCAACACTAGATTGGCCTGCATGTGGGCGGCGATGCCGACGCGGGGTGCCATCAGGCCGCACCCAGGGGCCGCGCCGGTTTCGAGATCGCCGACGATATAAATTCGCGCCCCCATTTTACGAACCCCGATCGTTTCGCCAGAGCCGTAGCCCGCCAACCCGGAAGCGGCCACCAACGGAGCGCCTTTAAAGTGCTGGAGGAGCATCGCCTTTTGGTCGGCGCGATCGAAGGCCTCGACCATCACATCCACTCCGTCAAAAAGAGCGTCCATATTTTCTGGAGTCACGCGGGTGGTGTGCGTTTCGTAGGTGACGTAGGGATTGATCCGTTTCAGGTTGATTTCCAGCGCTTCGGATTTTGCAAGACCGAGTTGGTCGATGAAATATTGTTGACGGTTCAGGTTGCTCGGTTCCACGATATCGAAATCAACTAGGATTAAGCGGCCAACGCCGAGGCGGGCTAGGGCCACGGCAATGGCCGAACCCAATCCGCCGAGCCCAGCAATCCCGACGGTTGCGCCTTTTATTTTTTCGTGCACCCCCGGCGTGTGGCGCGCCATCATGAGTGCTTCAAGCTCGCCGGCCGGAGGAATGTGGCCCCGCGTAATTAAATTAACGCAATCGCCATCAACCAAAATTACATTTTCCACGACGGATGCACCGTTATAAATCAGCACATCAGCGGTTGGCTTTTCGGCATCGCGTAGGACGAATAGTGAGGTGCCTTCATCGACGTCGAAGCTCCGTTCATTCAAGGTGATTTTCATAGGGCCTGCTTGCGGTTAATCCATAGGCGGAAGAAGCGGTCGGGAATCACGATGCCGCCTTCTGCGTTACGCAATATGTGTATATCGATCGATCCGCGCAAGCCCTTTCTTTTTCTCCAACCTACGCGCCTTGCATTACGCGTCCAGCGTAACTAAATATCACGGCGCCTTTTCTGCTCGATTGCCCCTCTTGAAACGAGCATATTTCCCGCATTTGGGAGATAAAAATGATTTCACAAACCAAACGATTTTTCATCACCACGCTGCTCGGCGGGGTGGTGGTCATACTGCCCTCCATCATTCTGGTGTTTGCCTTTAAATGGTTGTTCGGGCTGGTTAGCAACGGCGTTGAACCGCTCTCCACGCTGGTGGCTAAATATCTTCCGCTGCCCGATCAATCCGATCAACTCATCGCCATGCTGATCGTAATCGCCGTGATCGTATTCGGCTGCTTTTTGGTGGGTCTATTCGTGAAAACCCGGATTGGTCGCTGGATTTATGAGGCCTTCGAAAAGAGTCTGCTGAGTAAAACACCCGGCTATAAAATGGTCAAAGAAACCGTGAATCAGTTTATCGGGAATAAGACGTCGCCCTTCTCCTCCGTTGCATTGGTTCAAATTTTCGAGAACGACACCAAAGTCACAGCCTTCATTACCGATCGGCACGAGGATGGAACCATCACCGTATTTGTCCCCACCGGCCCCAATCCAACGTCCGGCTTTATCTATCATTTAAACGAGCAATACGTCCACCCGATCGATGTTTCCGTCGAAGACGCGATGCGTTCGGTCATCTCGTGCGGCGCAGGTTCTGGGAAATTAATTAAAGGAAAATAGGTTTTTCGGTGCGACACTTGTCGGAAAAAGCTCTCGAGAGAACCGTCGCGAACAGATTTTTCAGGACGATCAGGATCGGGAAATCGAGGCATTGTAAGTCGTGCAATCCGCGAATGAAACAGTGAAAGGTTAAATTAGAATAAATGTTCAAATGTCTACACTGACACCTTTTTTCTGGACGTGTAAAACCTGTGGCGGACTCATTCGTTGGCGCGAGTTTGTTCCCTGCCCGCGAGGCATTGGCTAAACCCTCCCGCCACGCTTCACCGAGCAGCCGAGTCGGCTGCGAAATAGATAGGAACAAACCGCGCTTCAACCCCAGAGCGCGGCAGCGAATCGCTCCGCCCGCACATCGTGTAAACCGAAAAAAAAGGAAGAGAAT
>JAUUYK010000096.1 GCA_030588285.1 Kiritimatiellales bacterium | reverse complement strand
AATTCATACCAAGATCATAACATTCTCGCCAAGTCTTGTCTATATATTCGTGTCGTTTTTAGGCAGTATTTACAGGTAAAAGACACCGTTCAAAGAGGCTTAACTAAGTGCCATTCCGGGCTGACCCCTTCTCCACACATCCGTCAATGTTGAATATTCAGACCTGACCCCTTTTCCCCTCCTTTCCCCCCGTAGGGCGAAGCCCGGTTCACCCCCTCCCGCTATGCCCAAAATAAACTTCAAAAATCAGGGTTGACTAAAGCTGGTACTCTGACCGTTATTGCAGGAAAAACCCCCGCCGAAAACCTATATCGGCCCGAAAATATTCGGGTGCCTAGCATATCATAAGCCCGGCGGATTCCGCTAAACTGTTACTGTTCGTGTAGCCATTTGGACATTTTTAGAATGGCCGAGGATTTTGAACGTTTATCCCCGCTCTTCCGCCAGCTTCCACATGGCCTGAACCGCGGGGTGCTTTAGGTTGCGTTTGCTTGAGCAGAGCCCCACGACATAGGGGTCGAGTTTCGGTGCGTGTTTGAGGATGCAAACCTCGTCGCGAAATGGGCTGCGTTCCAGCGCTAGTGCGGGAACAATACCAACGCCTGATCCCAACCGAACGAGTGCAATTAGCGCTTCGTTGCCGGAAACTTCGGTCGAAATCGTGGGCACAATCTCGTGGTGTCGCATCCAGAGATCAAGGCGATGTCGTGCCACGCCGGACTGAGGAACCACCAACGGCAGGTGCGAAAGTTCGCTGCCGGCGAAGTTTTTTGGAATGGGAAATCGAGGTATTTTTGGTGCAATGAAAATCAGCGGTGTTTCGGCCAACGGCATAAATTCCAGTCGCGCCTGTTTTTGGTCGGGCAGCGCGGCCACCGCCAAATCAATCTCTCCGCTGAGCACCTGTTCTACCGCGCGTTCCGCCGCGCCCGTTCGCAGTTCTAGGTGAACCTCGGGGAAGGCCGCGTGATAGGCCTCTAGCAGTTCCGGAAGCAAGCTATATACCGCCGTGATAGAGGCATAGAGCGAAAGGGTCCCCGAAACCGCATTTTCTGAAACGATCGATTGCTTAAAGTGATGCCAATCGAGGGATGCCGTTCGGGCATAATCGAGCAGCTGGTTGCCCGATTGAGTTAAGGCGACGCTTCGGTTGTCGCGCAGGAATAACGGCTGTCCAATCTCGATCTCCAACCGTTGGATGGTTCGTGTCAGCGCCGATGGGCTCAGATTACACGCCCGGCTCGCCTTGCCAAAATGCAGTAGCTCTGCCGTTTTTATAAATGTTTCTAAGGTCTGAATATCCATGATCGCTCCGAGCCTTTTTTGCTGCGTATTCCCTGCTGCGTATTGCTGGATCGGGTTCCTGGTTTGAACCGGTCGCCATACGTTTCGTATTTCGCAACATAGTATGCAGAATAAATCAATTTACGCAATGTTCAGGGTGCGCTAGGCTTTCTGCTTTTACTTAACCATAAAGGAGAACTCATCATGGGTCAGAACTATTTCAATACACTTCCAATGCGCCTGAAGCTCGAGGAGCTTGGCACCTGTCGTTTCATGGATGCATCCGAGTTCGCCAATGGCTGCGAAGCGGCCAAAGGGAAAAAAATCGTAATCGTCGGTTGCGGCGCACAGGGCCTAAACCAAGGCTTAAACATGCGCGATAGTGGACTCGACGTTTCCTACACCTTGCGCGATGCCGCCATCGCCGAAAAACGCCAATCCTTCCTGAACGCATCCGAAAACGGATTTAAGGTGGGCACCTATGCCGAAATGCTACCGACCGCCGACATCGTCATGAACCTTGCGCCCGATAAACAGCACACCAACGTGGTGGAAACCGTTGTTCCGCTCATGAAAAACGGCGCAACATTTTCCTACGCCCACGGCTTCAACATTGTTGAAGAAGGCACGCTCATTCGTAAAGACCTGACCGTCATCATGGTTGCTCCCAAATCGCCTGGTTCCGAAGTTCGCGAAGAATATAAGCGTGGATTCGGTGTTCCGACCCTCATCGCTTGTCATCGTGAAAACGACCCGAATGGGAATGGCCTCGAATTGGCCAAAGCCCTTTGTGTTGCGCAGGGTGGGCATAAAGCCGGCGCGTTGGAATCGTCTTTTGTGGCGGAAGTAAAATCTGACCTCATGGGCGAACAGACCATCCTTTGTGGCCTCTTGCAGGCGGGCGCATTGCTCTGCTTCGATAAGATGACCGAGAATGGAATCGATGCCGGTTATGCCAGTAAGCTGATTCAGTACGGATGGGAAACCATCACGGAAGGGCTCAAGCAAGGCGGCATCACCAACATGATGGATCGTCTGTCGAATCCTGCAAAACTAAAAGCATTCGATCTGGCCGACGACCTGAAACTCATCATGCGTCCGCTTTTCGAAAAACACATGAACGACATCATCACCGGCGAATTTTCTAGCACCATGATGGCCGATTGGGCAAACGACGACGTGAACCTGCTGACTTGGCGTGCAGAAACGGGCGAAAGTGCCTTCGAGAAAACTCCGGCGGGCGATGTTGAAATCTCCGAGCAGGAATATTACGACCACGCGATCTTGATGGTGGCCATGGTTAAAGCCGGCGTAGAGTTGGCCTTCGAAGCGATGGTTGAAGTGGGCATTAAGCCGGAATCGGCCTACTACGAATCGCTGCACGAAACGCCGCTCATCGCCAACACGATTGCGCGCAAAAAGCTCTTCGAAATGAACAGCATTATCTCCGATACCGCCGAATATGGTTGCTACCTCTTTTCCCACGCCGCCGTTCCGCTGCTGAAAGACTTCATGTCTGGCATCAGCACCGACGTTATCGGAAAAGGTCTAGAGCTGACCACCCTCGCGGTCGACAACAAAAAGTTGGTCGAAGTAAACGCCGAAATCCGCTATCACGACGTGGAAATCATTGGTGAAGAACTTCGTTCCGCTATGGACGGAATGAAAGCACTGTAGAGCAACTAGATTAAAAATAGGGCCATGGATAAACTCGGATCGAAAAGTAATTGTGTAAATCGATGTTTATCTGTGGCCATGAAAACCTTTAAAAAAACGGCGGGATTAAAAGCATGCTTAATAAACTATTCATACTGAGCATCGGATTGATGGTTGCTTCTACGCAAGCTGTAGAGTAGCCCAATGTTATCTTCATTCTGGTCGATGACCTTGGTCATGGCGATGTGGCATGCCTTAACCCTGAATCCAAAATAAAGACCCCGAATATGGATAGCTTGGCTGCCGAAGGTATGTAATTTGCCGATGCACATTCCGGTTCTGCGGTTTGTACGCCCACGCGCTATGGCGTTGTAACGGGCCGTTCTTTCTCTACTTCCCCTTATCCTCTCCCCATAAACCCGTGCTCCCTGCTTCCGTGGCACATCCGGCCTTGGAGCGTATGGCGACTTCGTATTACAGACCGATGACGTAATTTGATGCGTGCTCAAAGCAGTGAAAGACAGTGGCATTGAGGAGAATACATTGGTGATAATGACCAGCGATAACGCATCGTTTATGTACCGTTATACCGATGGTAACTGCCATGCAAAATTGGGTTCAGCTCATGGTTTTGATCCAAAAAATCATACCTCAAACTATCATTTCCGGGATACAAAGGCCGACATTTATGAGGGGGTCACCGTGTACCCTACTTGGTCCGTTGGCCCAAGGTGGTCAAAGCTGGAACGGAATGTAAGACCACCATCTGCACAACTGACCTGATGGCCACCTGTGCAGCGATTGTCGGAACGAAATTGCCCGATAATGCGGGTGAGGATAGTTATAATCTGGTGCCATACTTCATAAACAAGACTCCAGTAGTGCCCTGTGTAAACGTGGTGAATCACTCCCTCAAAGGAGGCTTTGCACTGCGCAATGGAAAATGATTTCCACCGATGGTTCCGGAGGTCGAGAACTCCCAAAAGGGACTCCTTGGGAAAAGCCTTGGAAACTATATGACCTAGAAAACGATGTCTCTGAAAAGTACAACGTTATTGATAAATATCCCGAAGTCGCCGAAGAGATGACCCAGAAGATGGCCGCTCTCATTCGCAACGGCCGCAGTACCCCAGGAGCGCCTCAAACGAATGAAGGAAAAACCCCACATTTACCCAACGATATGGAGTAACGGTTGCGCGGGGAGTGAGGGTTTTTATCAGAACCCTCTAAAATAGGCGGATAATCAGGGTTTTATCCGCCTTTCCGGGGCCATATTATTTCTTTTTCTTTTCGAATTTAAAGATTTGGCTTTCCGTTCTATTTGATTTCATTAAGTCGACCATCTCTTTTACGACTTCAGGATATTGAGCTGCGATATTGTTCTTTTCTGAAAGATCGAGTTCAAGGTTATACAGTTCAATTTCACCCATTGGATTTTTACAAACATTTAACCTTATTGCCTTCCATTTCCCTTTGCGAACGGCCTGTTTTCCGCCCTGTTTAAAAAATTCCCAGTAAAGCGTGTTATGGTTTTTTTGCTTTTGTCCTAATAGAGTCGGCAGGTAGGAAATCCCATCCGTATTATCAGGTATTTTCGCTCCGGCTATTTCACATGCGGTGGGAAGAAAGTCCCAAAATGCGGAAATATGATCGCTGGTCTGCCCCGCCTTAATTACGGATGGCCAATAGGCAATCATGGGGGTCCGAACTCCGCCTTCATAGAGATCACGCTTGCCGCCTCGAAGTACCCCGCTGGAGTTGAACCATGCACGCTCAAAACCACCCTCCTGCATTGAACCATTGTCACTGGCAAAAAGAATCAGGGTATTTTCTGCAATTCCCAGCTCCTCAAGTTTCAATATAACCTGCCCCACATTTTCATCCAAATTGGAAACCATTGCCGCATAGGTGGTCTTCGGTTCGCGTTCATAACTGTAATGGGTCTGTTTATTGCTAGGCGGTAAAAGCGCCTCCTTTAAGAGGGGCCGATAAACCTGCTTGAATTTTTCAGTAGAACGTAAGCTTGCATGCGGAATCTGACTGGCATAGTGAAGAAAAAAGGGTCCTTCCTTATTGTCTTCAATATATTTTAAAACCTTGGCTAAGGTATTTTCCGGAGCGTAATCGGCCCCCTCATGACGGGTATTCTCTGGATATTCAACTTTCTTCCCATTTTCCCAGAGAAAGGGAGGATAGTAAAAATGAGCAGCGGTATGACTCGTATAACCAAAAAAATAGTCAAACCCTTTACGATTCGCTAAATCACCATCATTGTT
>JAUUYK010000050.1 GCA_030588285.1 Kiritimatiellales bacterium | reverse complement strand
GCAGTTCATCCCGACCTTCATCAAGCGCAAGCACGGTCAGGAAGAGGTTAACTATGATCACCCCTTGCTCGAACCCATCCTAAAAGAGACCAACGGCATTATTGTCTATCAGGAACAGATCCAGCAGGCCGCACAAACCCTCGCCGGTTTCTCGCTCGGCGAAGGGGATATTCTGCGCCGGGCCATGGGCAAGAAAAAGCCCGAAGTGATGGATCAGCAACGCGGAAAGTTTGTGGATGGGTGCAAAGATACCAACAACATCGACACCAAACTCGCCAACCAAATTTTCGACAACATCACCGAATTCGCCAAATACGGCTTCAATAAATCGCACTCGACGGCCTATGGTTTTGTGACCTTTCAAACCGCGTGGCTCAAAGCACACTACCCCGCCGAATTTATGGCGGCATTGCTCTCTGGCGAAATGGGCAATTCGGATAAACTGACCGGATTTATTGCCGAGGCCAAAGAGGTGAATATCGAGGTGCTACCGCCCTCGGTGAACGAATCGATCGGCCGCTTTAATGCCGTTCCGGACGGGAGTGGAATCCGCTTTGGTATGGCGGCCATTAAAGGAGTTGGCGAAGGTGTGGTGGAAAATATTGTGAACGACCGCGATGAAAATGGCCCCTACACCGGCCTCATGGATTTCAGCGCCCGCATCCCCGGCGCCAACAAAAAGGCGGTGGAAAATTTGATCCGCTCCGGCGCCTTCGACTTTTGCGGCGTACATCGTGCTCGCCTGTTTAACGGAATTGATATTGCGACAGGGCGTGCCGCCGAATCGCTGAAGGATAAGGCCTCAGGACAAGTCTCCATGTTCGATATGATGGGCGGCGAGGCCGAAGAAGCCAGCGGAAGCTCCGATGAAGAACTGCCGGAGGTTAAACCCTGGTCGGAATCTGATATGCTCGCCGCCGAGAAAGAACTGATCGGCTTCTTTATTTCGGGTCACCCGCTGGCGCGTTACGATTGGGTGCTCAACAAATTTGCGTTGAAACGAATGAAGGAAATGAAGACGCTCGACGCAGGAACGCGCACTCGGGTCGGGGGGATGATTACCGAAGTCCGAAAACTATTTACGAAAAAAGAACAAAAGCCGATGGCGACGTTCCGAATTGAAGGGCTCGAAGGGGCCATCAACGCCATTATATTCCCGGGACCATTCGAAGAATATGGATCGCTAATCGTTGACGATGCCACCGTCATGTTCGGCGGGGTGATGATGGAAGAGGATAGCGCCGATCCCAAATTCCAAGTCATGGAGATTTTTCCATTGGATCAAGCCCCCAGCCTATTTTGCGACCGCGTTAGCATTCATCTGCCCGAGATGGGTGTGAACCAACAAGTCATGGAATCGCTGAAAAGCACGATCAGAGAATTTAAGGGCAATATCTCGCTAAACCTTTGCATCGAGTTTATCGAAGGCCAAAAGGTATTTTTAAATACCGACCACGAGTTTCGGGTGCAACCGTGCGCCGAACTCGAACACCGAATTGAACAGACGATCGGCGAAGGATTGGTTTATATTGCGAAAAAATCCGATGCCCTCAAAAATCCGCCCAAACCCCGAAAGTGGGAACGGAAGAATGGGTGAACGGACACTTAAACCATCCTTACCTAGTTAAAAAATGAAACTATGAAAAATAGACCTAAACATATTTTTGAATACCTGCTGCTAGTTTCTGCGGGCGGACTTCTCCGGACGTTGCCGCTACGGGTGGCACTTGCGCTCGGTTGGTTGGTTGCGGCGGGCATGCACCACATCGGCGGAGGATTCCGAAAACAGGAGGCGTATCGACGATTACACGAGGTGTATGGCGATCGCTTTTCTGAAAAGAAAATCAAACAGATGGCCTGGATTTCGTGGCGCAACCTTTGCTTTAATGCCGTTGAAATGATCCGCTTTTCCAAACTCACGATTGCAGATGTGAAAAAACAACCGCTTGCGAAGGAGGCGCCTCGGCTGATTGAAGCGCTGGAAAAGGAGGCGAACGGGTATATTTTTGCAACGATCCATATGGGGAATTGGGATATGGCTGGGGTTACGGCGGATTTGATGGGGCTGCCGATCTTTTCCATTGCGCGGCGGCAGAAAAATCCGCTGACGGATGCGTATCTCAATAAGGCGCGCAACGCCTTTAATATGGAGGTGATCCTAAACGATTCCAAGATTTTGAAGGGGGTAATCCGCCGCATCCGCGCAGGAAAAGTGCTGGCGATTCTCCCCGATGTACGCAACCAGACCGAGGCCCTGCCCATTCAATTTCTCAACGGGGAAGCCAACCTTGGCGCGGGCGTGGCGCTCTTTGCCCGACAGTGCAAATGCCCGATCTATCCAGCGGTCGTTCGGCGGGTGGGTTGGACGAAGCATGACGTCACTATTTTTGACCCCATTTACCCCGACCCCGAGGTTGAAAAATCGGACGATTGGAAACGAATTATGCAGCAAATGATGACGTTGTTTAATGACGAGATTGCCAAAACTCCGGAGCAATATTTCTGGTATAATAAGCGCTGGGTGCTCGACCCAATTTAAACCCATTCAGATTCACCGTTGGCACTGCGTTGCCAACTGCTTTAAATGAACGCGTGTTCATAGCACCGAAAAAGAAACCCTGTTACGGAGTAACCTCATGGAATCTGCAAATATTTATAAAGATTTAATCTATAAAGAAACCGGCCCATCCATCAGCGTTTTGTATCAAACCGCGGCGACCAAAGAGGTTCGTATCGTTTTCAAACAAGATCAGATTATGAAGGAACATCAGACCCCCTTCCCCATCACCGTTTCCCTGATTGAAGGCGAGCTGGACTTTGGTGTGAAGGGCGAAGTCCTCCATTTGGTGAAAGGCGATATGCTCAGCCTCCCCAGCAGTGTGCCGCATGATCTACGTGCTAAATCCGACTGCATTGTGCGCCTGACGCTAAGCAAGTCCGACACCATTGAACGCGTGAAGAACGTCCCCACGTCATAAAATGAAAAACGCCGAAGGGGTTAAAACCCATTCGGCGACAAAACCATACCCCGACGCATTTTCATGCGCCTGTCGCAGGACTATTTTTCTAACCGCTTGAGGCCACCCATATAAGGTTGAATGGCTTCGGGCAGATCAATCGACCCATCGGCGTTCTGATAGTTTTCCATGATCGCAATCACAAGGCGGGGCAGTGCAACGCCGGACCCATTAATCGTGTGAATGAAGGTGGTTTTTCCATCGTCATTGCGATAGCGAATATTTGCCCGGCGGGCCTGATAGTCCTTAAAGTTGCTACAGGAAGAAACTTCCAGCCACTTCTTCTGCGCGGGAGCCCACAGTTCAATGTCGTAGCATTTGGCCGCGCTGAATCCGAGGTCGCCGGTGCAGAGTTCAATTACCCGATAGTGCAGTCCAAGTTTCTGCAGCACTTTTTCGGCATCGAGCGTCAACTTTTCGTGCTCTGCTTCGGAGGATTCGGGGGTGGTAAACTTCACCATTTCCACTTTATCGAATTGGTGAAGGCGCTGAAGCCCTCGGGTATCTTTCCCGGCCGATCCGGCTTCCCGGCGAAAACAGGGAGTGTAGGCGGTATGGCAGATCGGCAGTTCCTGGCTAAGAATTTCGTTGCTGTACATGTTGGTTACCGGAACTTCTGCCGTGGGAATTAAATAGAGGTCATCCAACGGAACGGTGTACATGTCTTCAGCAAATTTCGGAAGTTGTCCGGTGCCGGTCATGGTTGCTTCGTTGCACATAAGCGGGGTGGAAAGTTCGACATAGCCATGCTCTTCGGTGTGTAAATCGAGCATGAATTGAATGAGGCCGCGTTCGAGTTTTGCGCCGCGCCCGGTGAAGAGTGGAAACCCAGAGCCGGATATTTTGGCGCCGCGTTCCAAATCAAATAGACCCAGTTCTTTTCCGAGTTCCCAATGCGGAACGGGCTCAAAATCTAATTCTACTTTTTCGCCCCAAGAACGGATCACGGGGTTGTCGTTTTCATCTTTGCCGACGGGCGTGGTGTCGGCGGGCATATTCGGGATGTAAAGCAGGGTTTCTCGCAACGTGGTTTCGACCGTGCGGAGTTCTTCATCGAAGCCCGAAATCTGATCGCCCATTCCGCGCACTTGCGCTTTGACCGTTTCGGGATCTTTTCCCTCCTTAATCATGAGGCCGATGCTCTTTGAAATTTTATTTCGTTCGGCTTTCAGTGCTTCCGATTCGGAAACAATTGCTCGGCGTTGATCGTCGAGTCGCAACAGGGCATCCACATCCACGTCGGCATTACGGTTGTTCATGGCCGCGTTAACGGCCTCGGCATTTTCACGAATAAAACGGATATCCAGCATAACTTTCACCTCGGGTTAAAAAAGAGGGCGTATTATTCGCTTAATCTTCGATGGTTTGGAACCTAAAAAAGGCGGAGAAAATTCTCCGCCTTTTTTACTGCTCCTGTTTATTCGATTAGTTCAGTCCAATCATATGGCTGAGTAAGCGCTTTTGATCGAGCGTCAGCACATCTTTAGCGTTAATGAAAAAGCTAATCCGATTCGTTATCGACCGAGCCGCAAGGTCGGCCAGTTTCATAATTAAAGGGTCCACTGTTTCGGGCTTACATTCACCTGAAAATAGTTCGGCCCGAAGATCCAGCAACGTCAGTTCCACATCGCGTTCGAGTTCGTTTTCTTTAATCAGCAATACGGATTCCAAGACAACGATCGCCTTCTCCTGTTTAACGGACAGATTAAGCGGGAGGTCGAAAATATCCGGTTGGAGATATTCAATGGTTTTGTAGGGTACGGCATCGTTCGGCGTGAGTTGCGACAGCAAAAATACTTTTTGTTCGACCGACAAAACATTCTTCGCTTTGAGTACAAATTCCACTTTTTTCTTAATGTACTCGCCATACAGGCTGCCCAAATCCGTCAGGATGGAATTTACGTTGTCCGAAGCTTCTGTGGCAGAGGCCTCAGAATCAAAGCGTTCTTCTCGCCGGAGTTCCAACGCCAATTCCGTCAATTTGTTCTTCATCAACCCTTCAAACACGGTTGCTTGCTGAGAAAGGCCAATACCAACTTCCTTCAATTTATTTGTTTGCTCGGCAGTGAGTTCCTGCGCATGACTCCCGGCAAGACATGCTGCTAATGCGACGCCAACAATTAGACCTTTTTTCATTTTTACTCTCCTTTGTTAAATAAGCCTTCAAACGATACAAAGGCTCTGGTTAAAAATATTTTGCACCTATAATTCCATTGCTCCAAGGTCCGGAATGGTGGTCTCTTCGCCGCTACGATTTGCACGATAGTGTGGCGAGAGGATTTCGATATTGGCCTGGGTAAACTGATCTTGAATATTTTGATGCAAATGAGAGCGAATACTTACCCGACGCTCGGGATGTTGCGTGGTAACAATCAATTTATACTGCACATAAAAGTCGTCCAGCCCCAGCTGCAATACTTTTGGAGCGGGAGTTTCAAGCACATTGTCCACCCCAGCGGCCGCCGCAATTAATAGCTCATGAACCGTCCGCCAGGGCACATCGTACCCGATGGTAACCGTGGCGCCCATATTCACCCCCCCTTTCGCCGCCATCCGGCTAAAGTTAATAATATGATTGGTTGAAACCGAGGCATTGGGGATGGAGATAATTTCGTTGGTCGGCGTTTTCAAAAGGGTAGAAAAGGTGCCGCGCGACATTACGATGCCCCGCATTCCGCTGATTTCCACGAAGTCTTCGGAAACAAAAGGCCGCATATAGGTCAGCACCAGACCCGCCACAATATTTCCAATAGCCGAAGTCGACCCGAGCGAGAAGAGCACCCCCATAAAAATGGAAATCCCCTTGAAGGCCGGAGAGCTGGAGCCCGGGATATACGGGAAAGCAATAACCGCTGCGAAAACGATTATAACAATGCGAACCAATCGGAATGTGGGTTCGGCCCAATCTTGATAAAACCCCTTAATTCGGACTTTCCCTTCGCTAACCTGAGTAAATATATTCTGGAGAGCACGAAGAATTAAATGAACAATAAAGCCGATCACCAGCAGGGAAAAAAGATTGGGAAGGTGTTCCACAAAAGCATGCCCGAAGTTAATAACCGGAGTGCTGATCAGATGAAACAGTTGGGCTGATAAATTAAACGTCCACGGAAAAAAACTAAGGACAAGGTTAAGATAAAAAAGGAAGATGCACAGCATGACCACCATGCGAATGAATTTAACCACGTTTCCATTAATCGTGACGATGCTGTCGCCATCGAGAAACTTAAACATTTTCTGGCCAGCAAACTTCGAATCGATAAGCGCAGTCTCTTTTTTGCAGAGCTTGCGTAGAACAAACCAAATGATAAGAAAAATAAGAGTGGCAACCACCGCAAAAGTAGAGTCTTTCAAAATGGAGTCTATCGTGTAGTCTTTCCGGTATTGCTCGATCACTTCTTTAAGTTTTTCGAGCCACTGTTCGGCAAGTTGTTCGCGAGGAATACCATAATATTCAGCATCTGCTTCCCAAACTGCACAGAGAATTTCTGAGCCGGACATAAGCACACTAACCATCAAATATTCATCCTGATGAATCGTAAATTTTTCCGTGCTGACTAACGGCGATTTTGCCTGTCGTTTAAACCGACGAAGCAACGTTTCCGCACGAGTGCTCGCCGATACAGAGGATATCTTTGAAACCAAAAATAGTTCCTCCCCATGAAACATAACCACAGCCGTCTCATTGGTTGCAGGAGATTCCTGCGCCTGAACATAGGCACACGAGTAGCCAAATAAAAATGCGAATAGAATTCGATATTTCATATAAAAAACCTCCCTGCACCGCAATCAGCGAAACTATTAACCGGTTAAAACGTAGAAAACCCATGAGGTAAAAACTTCATGGGCTTTCTCTCTTTTTGGTTCTAAATCAAATTAGTCGCCAAAGGTCCAGTTGACAATAACCATGCCTTTAGCAAGGTCGCTTGGAAAATCTTTGAACCATTCATTGTCGGAGATAATATTGACCAAACCGAGTTGGAATAAGTTATGCGCCGATTC
>JAUUYK010000082.1 GCA_030588285.1 Kiritimatiellales bacterium | reverse complement strand
ATGAGTGGGTGGCAACCCTTTACCGCGCTGAAGTTGATAAAGAGAGCGTGCATCAGGTCTCCTTTGGAAAATGCGGAAGAGGGTCGTTTTGTGTTTATTTCAGATGGGGGGATAAAAATAGCTTTAAGTTATGCGAACCGAGAAGATAACCCTCATTATGAAGTGTTTTATGCACAAAACAATGGTGTTTTTGATAATGAAAAGGTGGTTGTTCAGAGTTTTGTAGTTGCCGCAGAGACTACAAGCCTTCATGACGCCGAGTTCAGGGTTGTTGGGCAAATGCGGTATGAATATGCCTGCCGATTTTTGAATATGCTCAGTGGCCATAAATCGCGTATTGGCGTCAATTTTGTGAACCTTCCATAAGCTGAAACAGAAAAAATTGCCAGTATGGACATTTGAACGATTTTATGAATTGTTTTGCGAAGATTGCATAGTTTTTATTTACGGGACGAAAGCCAAGAGTTGAATATGCGAGAGCCCTCTACCATGTAATGTGTCGGGGGAGTCGTCGCGAACAGATTCTTCAGGACGATAAGGAACGGAAAATCTTTCTAAAGACCTTGTCGGAGGTTTGTAAGCAGAGGCGTAGGGAGTCCGGCTGTGCGGGCCATCTCGCTGTAGCGAGAGAGAAGAGGGGAAAAGGCGATGGGGCGCGAATTCAAAAAAAGTATGTCGCAGAAGTTGCGGATGGACGGTCGCGATTATTCTCAGCCGGGATGGTACTTCGTTACGTTGGGCGCGGATTACCATCAGCATCTATTCGGGCAGGTGGAGGGATGCGAGATGATGCCCAATGAGCTGGGCCGACTGGTGGAGCAGTGCTGGAGCGAGATTCCGAAGCATTATAGCCTTATCGAATTGGGGGCGTGGCAGGTGATGCCAAACCACTTTCACGGGCTGATCCGGATTGTCCAGCCGGGTGGAAGTGGGCTGGGTGAGGTCATCAATATGTTCAAGGGTTCGGTGACGCGCGAGTGGCGGCGGTCGCAGGGGGCTTATGAAGATTCTCGCCATGGCGGGAAAGAGCAAGGTGCTGGCGAGAAAGTCCGGGTATGGGCGCCGAATTATTGGGATGTGATTTGCTTTGATGCAGAAGAGCTGGCGATTCGGGAAAACTATGTGTGGGCAAATCCGCGACGTTGGGCACTGCGTGATGTGCCGGAGGGTCGGATTAAGCAAAGTCGGTTTCGGGGCAATAAAGCGTTGCTAAAGAGCAAGGAGCCGTGCAGAGCACTGCGTATTTCTCGACGAGCTTCGGAAGCGGATATTGAGCAGTTGCAGGATGAGCTTTCTACGTTTGAAGGTACCGTTTGTAGTACTTTTCTTTCCGCAGGAGAGCGGGCCTGTTTGAGTCGATTGCAAGTTGGTTCTGCGCGGATTATATGGGTGCTTCCTATAAAAATGCCGCAAACGATCCCGGTGGGCTGGACGGATGCTTTTTTAGAAAATCGTGCGCTTTGGCTTTCGGCTTTTCCTGATGATGCGACGGAGGTTAGTCGTGCCCGTTGCGAGCAGGCTAACCGCTGGGTGAGTCAGTTTTGTTCATCTGAAGAGGAGCACGTCGAAAAAAGATGAATCCGTCCTTAGCCGTTGGCGGCTTACGACTGGGACTTGCGGCCGATTAATGGGATCGATGACGGTAGAGGGTCTCCTGTTTCGAAAAAAGGAATTCCGCTCAACGAGTTGATGAAGGGCGCTAAGCCAAAGACATCGCTTTTTTGATCCATACGAAGCAGAGCGAATTCAAAAAAAGCATGTCGCAGAAGTTGCGGATGAACGGTCGCGATTATTCTCGGCCGGGATGGTACTTCGTTACGTTGGGCGCGGATTACCATCAGCCTCTATTCGGGCAGGTGGAGGGATGCGAGATGATGCCCAATGAGTTGGGCCGACTGGTGGAGCAGTGCTGGGCTTTTTATTTCAATGCATAACGAGAAAATATCTCGTTATGCATTGAGATATAAGATGAGGCCGGTAAGGTACGTGCTCGATATTAAGGAAGAAGGAGGCTCATTATGCTGGTTAGATTTAGTTTTAAAAACTGGATGTCGTTTAGAGACGAGGCCGTTTTTTCAATGGTGGCAACCAAGGAACGCCAGCATGGGGAGCGGGTTCCAAAGGTTGGAAAATACCAGATGCGGGTGCTTCCAGTCGCCGCAATATATGGCGGTAACGCCTCGGGAAAAACCAATTTTTTCCAAGCGTTGAATTTTGCCAAGATGCTCATTGTAAAGGGAACCCAGCCCCAGAGCCTTATTCCGGTGGAGCGTTTCCGCCTCGATCCCTCCATGATGCAGCATCCCGCCTGCTTTTCTTTTGAACTTTTGATTGATGAGCGCATGTATGAATTTAGTTTTTCCGTTACGGCTCAGGCGGTTGTTGAGGAAAAGCTGGTGCTGGTGACCAGCTCGAGCGAAAAAACTCTGTATCACCGAAAAGAGGGTAAACCCCATTTCGACGAATCGCTCAAGGGGGACCAGTTTTTACAGTTTGCCTTTCAGGGAACCCGGGAAAACCAGCTATTTCTAACCAACTCGGTATCCCAGCAGGTGGAAAAGTTCAAACCGGTCTATGACTGGTTCAAGGATTCGCTGGAATTGATTGCGCCGGATTCTCGTTTTGAACCCTTTGAGGAGTTTCTGGACGAGAACCACCCGCTCTATGCAACCATGAATGGTATGTTGCCGTTGCTGGATACCGGCATTGCCCATCTGGGGGTCGAAGAGGTTTCCTTTTCGGCCCTGTCGCTTCCGGAGTTTATCAAAACCCGCCTCCAAGAGGATGTAAAGGAAGGCATGGCGGTTAAGATGTTCAATGATTTGGCAAACGAACGTCTCGTGATTACCCGCCGGAACGGGGAGCTAGTGGCCAAAAAATTGGTCACGATGCACGCCTGTAAAGACGGAACCCAAATCCCGTTTGAAATGAAGCAGGAATCCGATGGTTCCCAGCGCGTAATTGATCTGTTGCCCGCCTTTCTAGAAATGAGCCTGTCCCGCGCGAAAAAGGTCTATGTTATCGACGAGTTGGATCGAAGTCTACATAGCCAACTGACCCGCCGCCTGCTTGAAGGTTTTCTGGAAAGCACTACGCCGAAAAGCCGTTCCCAGCTTTTGTTTACCACGCATGATGTGTCGTTGATGGATCAGCACCTTTTCCGCCGGGACG
Source organism: Kiritimatiellales bacterium (assembly GCA_030588285.1). The sequence goes on along the minus strand of JAUUYK010000082.1, from coordinate 2,418 downwards.
AGATGTGGGTGGCCGAGCGCGATCTCGATGGATGTTCCCAGCTTCTTTCCTTTAGCGAATATGGGGATGTCCGATACGACAAGGATATCCGGAAGAGCTATTTGCAAGGCCGGTTGGGGGGCACTCCTCGAATTCATGCTCACGGCAGAATGGCTGATTGGGCAGGAGGATCGGCCTGATGGCTCCCCGTCGTAAATTCAGCCGAACGGCCAACACCCGGCGTTATAGAAAGCTATTTTTAATAGCCTCCGAGGGAGCCAAAACCGAACCGACGTATTTCCGTCTATTGGATAGCCAGTATGCGACGATCCACATCTCTTGCATCAAGGGCGGCCATGCCAGTGCTCCGCCGCATGTATTGGCTCGTATGGAAAAACGGTTGAAAAAAGAACGGCTTCGCAAGGGGGATGAAGCATGGTTGGTGGTCGATAAGGACGAGTGGTCCGACGAGCAACTGGCCGAGCTTTTTGCTTGGTCGGAAAACAAGGAGGAGTTCGGGTTTGCCTTGAGCAATCCCAAGTTGAATATTGGTTGCTACTCCACTTTGAAGATGGAACCGGCATTGCATCAGGGCGGCAATGTTCGCAGAAGCTTGCCCAGCACCTACCGGACTACGACAAAGGATTTAATCCCCGGAAGCTGACGGCCGAAATGATTCAAGCCGCCGTCAACCGCGCAGAACAGCGGGATCGCCCGCCCTGCGAAGATTGGCCTCGCCTCATAGGAACCACGGTATATCGGTTGGTGGGGCGGATTTTAGATGCGGGGAAATAAAAGTAGAAATAGGGTCGCCCCATGGTGCGGAAAGGGATTGAACGATTATAACAACACCTGCAGCGCGGGACTATTTCCTTAGGGAGGATGGGTCATGAAATTTAAGTGGATGAGTTTGATGGTTTGTGTGGGTTTGGCAACGGGGTGCATTGCGTATAAAAAGGAGGTTCCGGTGGGGGATTTATATAACATCGAAGTGGAAACCATCGACGGGGAGTCTATTCGGTTGGAGGAGTATCGGGGCAAGGTGCTGCTGCTTGTTAACACGGCGAGCAAGTGTGGTTTTACGGGGCAGTATGCTGGGTTGCAGCATCTTTACGAAACGAATCAGGACCAGGGGTTGGTTGTGCTTGGTTTTCCGGCGAACGATTTTCTGCGACAGGAACCGGGCACGAATGAGGAGATCGAATCGTTTTGCAAAACCAATTATGGGGTCACATTTCCTCTATTTGGGAAAATCTCGGTGAAAGGGAAAAATCAACATCCGCTCTACACCTATTTAACCTCTAAAAAATCTAATCCCGAGTTTGCCGGGAGAATCAGCTGGAACTTTAATAAATTCCTTATTGCTCGCGATGGGCAGGTGATCGGCCGTTTCGGGAGTCGGATTAGCCCCGACGATGAAACGCTTGCGACGGCTTTGCAGGCGGCCCTTGTGCGGTAGGGGTTCGAATGCGTGCTGGGGTGGACTGTTTTTGCGGGCCATTAAAAAAAAAGCCTTGCGATTGGGATTTAATCCAACCGCAAGGCTTTCCACCAAAAAATGGTGGAGGGTGCGGTCTCGAAACACAACCGTTCTCTGCTTTTGACCGTCCTTGCATCTCATTGATTTAAAACGTATTGGGGAAAATTATCAGGCCGCTCGCGAAATCGGAAAAAGGAAGTGATTTAACACAATTTCCTTTCTCTGTTTTCTCCGCAAGTTTGCGGACATATTTCGGACACCATTTGTACTCGAAAAACCCAAATCCGAACACCTGATTTCTGCTCTCAAATTCCCATTGGCGGTACACTCGCCTCGAAAATTTCATTCACTTCGCCCTTATTTCCCAGTCATTTCCGGCGCGGATGAATTTCCGCACCCTCCACTGCATCCACCAGTTTATCGTGTATTCGTTTCTGCGATTCTTATCAATCTAGCCAATAATTGGGCCTCAGTCTTCCGCAGGGAGATGGTATGTGTTGAACCATTCCGAAAGATGGTGAAGTCATTTTTGTACGATGGCACATTCTTAAAATTTTTCAGTTCTGAATAATGAATTACGAGCACCCTTTTGTATGGAAGAAGGTGTTTGAGACAAAGCCTGTCTGAAAAAAAACTGATCTTAACAGAGTGCTTTAGCAACAATCCATTCATCCACACAGAAACCCAACCGGTACTTTCTATAGGAGACTCTGGATAGCTGGAATCTTCAGCCAATGCGCTCCACTTGCCATCAAAGAAATGCATTGCACCAATGATGATGACAAAGCCAAGAAACAGAAAAAGAGGGATTAATGTATTCATTTGCTAACCTTTTGATCATTTTGGAGGCTCCACTGTTATGGTTTCACCGAACGGTCGCTCCGCCGTAGCCGGATCGCATATTTTCGTCTGACCTCACTCTATTCATCTAAAAATTCAAAAACGGGGGTAATTTATCT
>JAUUYK010000070.1 GCA_030588285.1 Kiritimatiellales bacterium | reverse complement strand
CGGCGGGCGGTACGGATTTGTTGTGCTGACCATTTATTTTGCGGTGACATCGTGTTCTCGTCTCCAATGGGGTTGCATAAGGACGCGGTTGACTTGATCGAGTCCAACTTCTCTTTGATGGTCGCGGTTATTTCGTGGTGGTTTCGGGGCTACTTTTTTGACGGTCGGCGGAGGGTAGATCGTTGTCGGTTATGTCGCCCTGCGTGCTTAGAAGCAGGAGCCGCAGTTTATTTTCGATGTGCACGGGGTAGGGCAGTACGCGCATTTGCAGCAGTACTTGCACTTGGTTGGGGGTGAGTTTTAGGCCTTTATAGGTTAACGGTAAAACAAAGGTGCAGCCGGCTTTCCAGTCGGAGCACCCGAAGGCGGTTTTGCCTTTTATGATCTCTTTCCCGCAGCGCGGGCAATCGCCGAATCGGTCGGTGTCGAGTCGGGTGGTGGTGCTGCTTTCGATGAGGCCGCGGGTGTAGGAATGGATGCCTTCCATAAAGTCGCTGGCTTTCACTTCGGCGCGTTCAATTTTCTTGAGCTGTTCTTCCCATTCCCCGGTCATTTCGGGCGATTTTAAGAGGGGATCGCGGATGAGTGCAATGAGGCAACTGCCCATGTTGGTGGCGCGAATTTGTTTCTTTTCGCGCCGGATGTAGTTGCGCCGAAGGAGGGTTTCGATGATGGCGGCGCGGGTGGCGGGGGTGCCAATGCCGCGCTCTTTTAGGGCTTCTCGCATGGTGTCGTCATCGACGAGTTTTCCGGCCGATTCCATGGCGCCGAGTAGGGTGTTTTCGTTGAAGTATTTTGGGGGTTTGGTTTTGCCTTCGCGGCTGGTGGGGGTGTGGTCGCCGCTTTCGCCTTTTTCGAAGGAGGGCAGGGTTTGTTCGTCGTCGGCCTTTTTCTTTTTCTTCTTTTTGGGGAAGAGAACGGACCAGCCGGCTTCGACGAGTTCGGTGCCTTTGGCTTTGAATTTTACGGAAGCGCTTTCGCCATCGACGGTCGTTATTTTTTTGACGCAGATGGGGTAGAAGGCGGCGATGAATTGGGTAGTGATGGCGTCGTAGATGATTTGTTCGTTGGCGTTGAGGGATCGGGGGATCATGCCGGTGGGAATGACGGCGTGGTGATCGGTCACTTTTTTGTCGTCGACGATGCGTTTGGTGAAGGGGAGTTGGGCTAAGTTCAGCGGTTGGATCTGTTCGCCGCGGAGGGGCTTTAGCTTTTCCAGTATGCTGGGGATGCGCGGTTTCATGTCGGCGCTGAGATAGCGTGAGTCGGTTCGGGGATAGGTAACGAGTTTGGATTCGTATAAGTTTTGGGTGGCCGCGAGGGTGTCGGCGGCGGAGAGCCCGTGGCTTTTGTTGATCTCGCGCTGGAGCGTGGTGAGGTCGAACAGTTGCGGCGGTTGTTCTTTCTTTTGTTTGCCGGATACGCCGGTGATGCGGAAGGGCTGGCCGGTGATTTTTTCGAGTAGGGCTTGTGCTTTTTCGGGCTGATTGAAGCGGTCGCCGGCATATTTAAAAACGACGTTTCGGTAGTGGGTGGTTAGTTCCCAAAAGGCTTTGGCGCGGAATCGGGCAATTTGGTCGTCGCGCTGAACAATCATGGCGAGGACGGGGGTTTGCACGCGGCCAACGCTCCAGAGCACGCGGTCGTCGCCGGAGGCGAGGCGGCCATGCCGAACGGTGAAGAGGCGGGTGGCATTGAGCCCAACAATCCAGTCGGATTCGGATCGGCAGCGGGCGGCGGCGTAGAGGGGGTCGTAGTCGTGGCCATCTTTTAAGTTTTTGAAGGCTTCTTTAATGGCGTCGGGGGTGAGCGAGCTGAGCCAGAGACGACGAATGGGTTTGTCCTCGCATTCGCTGAGGGCAAGAATGTAGCGAAAAATAAGTTCGCCTTCGCGCCCGGCAGCGGTGGCGCAGACAATTTCTTCGGCGTCTTGGCAGAGGCGTTTAATGGTTTCGAACTGTTCGGCGACGCCACGGTTTTCGATGAGCTTGAGCTTGAATTCGTCGGGAATAAACGGGAGGGAATCGAGCCGCCATTTGCGGAGTTCGGGGTTGTATTCGCCGGGATCGAGCAGGGTGACTAGGTGGCCGAAGGCCCAGGTGATGGCACAGCCGCGCCCTTCGATATAGCCGTTCTTTTTCCCGGTGATTTTGAGCACACTGGCAATGTCTCGGGCAACGGATGGTTTTTCTGTGATGATTACTTTCATGGGTGCGTACAGCGGATGCGGTGTTCTTTAGGGCTTAAAAAACGACATCTTGTACGTTGCGGCGAATCTGTTCAATCAATAATGGCGGCAGGGGAATGTGTTTCTTGCGATTCCAAAGCGGAGCGCCTGAAAAAAGGCTTCGGGGCTGACCCGTTTTTAGTTGGGTGCCAGAATTTTCTGCATGTGGCGGTAGCCGCCACCGTTCACGACGTTGGTATAGCCTGATTTTATAAGCGCTCGTTTGGCCGTACCGGATCGCGCGCCACTATGGCAATAGACCACAATCGCTTTGTTTTTGTCGGTCGTATGCTGATCAATTGCAGTGGCGGTGATGGTGTGCGGAAGGTTGATGGCTCCTTTAATATGTCCGTCAGAAAATTCGCCTCCGGAGCGGGTATCGATTACCAGTGCGCCGGCTTTAATGAGTGCCGCAACGTCCGCTTTTTCTGCCCCGCCGCCCAAAAAAAGTTTTGCCAAAAGTCCGATCATACTTACTCCGATTATAAGTTTAGCGATTTTCACAATGTAATCTGTTTTTCCAGCCCTTTGCTGGATTTAAAACGTAGTTCTTTTGCGCCATAGTCGAGAATCACCTCGTCATCCGAGGTGGTTAGTTTAATTGTTTCGCCGGGGTGGCGACTTTTCCATATATTTGAAAAAGTGATGGCGCGTTCAAGTCCATCGCCCCGTTGAAAGTTCCATACTTCGTCGGGTTGCGCCACGCGGGAACCGTCATAGATCGATTCGTTGGGTAGCGCGTTCAGCGTCTGGATGAGTTCGTCGTCGGAAAGTGTGTTGGTTGCTTCGATGACGACAGGGTTGCGCTCGAAGGCGGCTTTGAGAAAGGGGCTCCAATCGGTGACGGCGAGATCGCGGCTGGCGTAGAACGCGAGGTCGGCGATGGTGTGGCTTGAGCGGAGGCTCTCCAGATAGGTGATGATCGCTGCGCGGGAGGTGCCGGGCTGAAATTCGATGGGGCCGGGGCCGCCGAATATTTTATTTTCAACCGCAGGAAGTTCCGGCTCCAAATGGACAAAATCGACGAGGCCTTCGATGACCGAGAGTTTGCGGGGCATATCGCTGGTGCATTCGATCTTTTCAGCGAGGCCGCGCAAGTTTTCTTCGTCGAAATGCGAGATTGGATTATTTTTGAGGTAGTCAGAAAGTTTATTGAGCTGGATGCGGTTGGCAATGGGCTCGGTGTAGAAATCAAATTCATCGACCTGCTCGAGAAGTTTATCGCAGGTGGCTTTGTCGGAAACTTTGTAGGGGGATCCATGCTCGTAGGCGAAGGCGCGTTCGATGGGGAGGTATTGCTCTTTTCCGTGGCGCATGTATTTGATCTGGAAGCAGCCCTGATGTTCGGAACGGTCGCGCAGGAAATTAGAGAGCGTTTCATAGGTGATCTGAGTCGTTGTGAAGGCATCGAGTTTCTTGCGAAAAAGCTCGAGGCTTTCGGGCGCAATCGAGGCTTCGGGGTAGACCGTATGGATGTAGCCCGTATTGTTGGCCACAATAGTAACTTGCTCGTTGCGCAGCGCGCGCTGCGCCCGAGCCGTGAGATCCGTGCCGTTGAACCACATGTTTTTGGTGACGATTCGGCGGTTATTCGTGAGCACACCATCGTTCACATTAATAAAATTTTGCGAGTGTAACGGCGTGGCAATCAGAAAAATATCTTCCAGCGGAATATCGCAGATAATAAAGAGTGCTGCAGCGTAGAGGGTCGAGAGCGAAACGCATTCGCCAGCCCCGACGCGGTAATTCTCCTTAAACTTAAACGCATCCATCGCTTCGAGCGTTTCCGTTTTCCAGAACGGGATAATATTGGAGGTATATTTGTCCAACCCAAAATGTTTACGGATATCGAGCGTGAAATAGTGCTTATCGCCCTCATAGCCAAAAAGCGCATTACTTTGACCAATCGTCTTTTCATCCATAAATGGAGCGAACCGCTCCAGTTCCGCCTCCTTGGTCGTGAGCCCCCACGTATCGAGATCGAGATTGAAATCGTAATTATCGATAATGAACTGCTTGAGCCGCTGAATCTTTTTATACGGCTTCATCGTATCGAGCTTGCTGAACCACGGATGATTCTTCCACTCCCAGATCTTCGGCGACATAATATTCGCCAGCACAAGGCTATAGAGGAGTTCCGGAAAGACGAAAATTTCCATATCCGAGAGCGAAATCGCGGCAGAATATTTTTCAAGATCAGCGGCAGGGATTTGTGAGATTTTGTTCATGCGGGGCATTGTAGAGTCCTTGTGCGCATTTAAAAGAAAAACGGACGATATTTTTTTAGTGGAGGGCGTTGACGACCCTCAACCCTCATGCTACGTTCTGCCCTCAATTTTACGAAATTGAAATGTCGGGGCGTGGCTCAGCCTGGTAGAGCGCTACACTGGGGGTGTAGAGGCCGCTGGTTCAAATCCAGTCGCCCCGACCATACTTTATTACGGCGAACTCATCACGGGTTCGCCTTTTTTATTTCCTCTCAGAACGGCTAGGCGTAACCGCAACTACCTGAACACATTGCGTGGGCAACCTGAAAAGTAATGTGTCGAGTTCCTGCGTCTACGTCATTCTCCAAACTGATGGGTGCGGATTGGTGTGGCGTACCGAAGACGGGTAAAAGTAGGTGCGAAATGAGCGCGATTAAGTTGGAAATTTCGAAAGTGGAGCAGGAAAGCTGATAGAAAAAGACGATGGAACTCTGGGAAACAGATAAACCCACGCAATCAGAGCGCACGGGAACAACCGTTCGTGTTGAACGGGGAGATGCGTTTTGATGCTGGCAATGACAGGGCTACGCGGCTGCGCGGTAGTAGTGCGAGATGATGCCGCCGAGTTTTGTTTCCCGTTTGACCTCGCCTTGATCCGTCGGCGTAAAATCGACATCGAGAACGTTGTTGCCAATCTCCTTGCCCTGATGCGGCCGCGTGAAGTTGTAGTGCGACAGCCACTCTCGGTTAATGTGTTCAAGGTGGTCAATACTCAGGCAGACAAAGTGGTCAAGGCACTGCGCTTTTATGGTGGAAATATACGACTCCGCGTACCCGTTCGCTTGTGGGGTTCGTGGCGGAGTTTTCACGATTTCTGTACCCGAACAGTCCCAGAAAGCATCGAAGCTCTTCGCGAATTTCCCGTCGCGATCACGGATCAAATGGCTTGCGGTGACTCCAATATCATCCAGCCACATAGCTGCATTTCGCGCCTGCTGAAGAACCCATTTTTCACCAGGATTAAACGTAGCCGGACTCATAAAAACACGCCGACTTCCAAGGTGAATAAATACCAGCACGTGCGCGTCGAATTTTCCCTTGAGCGTATAAATCGGCTTTGTAAAAAAGTCAGATAGCGACCAAAGTTTCAATATGGGAGCTGATAAATTTCGACCAAGTGCTGTCCGGGTTCTTGTACGCCTTATCCGGCACCGGATTTATGCCGTTGCGCTTCATGATATCCCTAATCGTTGTTCGCCCGATTTTAATACCCAGCTTTTTAAGCTCCCCGTGAATTCTTTTGTATCCCCAGCCAAGGTTTTCTTTAGCGAATCGAAGGATCAATTGGATGATTCCCTCATCCGTTTCTGGGCGTCCGCCTTTTCGTTTAGTTTTCTTGCCT
>JAUUYK010000156.1 GCA_030588285.1 Kiritimatiellales bacterium | reverse complement strand
GTTGACAACTTCATATCCTGTAACAGGATCCGTATACAATACTCCGCCAGCACCTGCATTTTGAGTTCCTGAGAAACCCTGAGATTGACGATAGTATGTACCCTGCTGGTCCAGTTGAAGACCGGCAAATTCGCCCTGGTCGTATAAGGTCCAGTCAAAGCCGAGTTCTTCTAAAGCGCCCTCGTTGTATTCAACAAATTTCGCTTCGATTTCGACCTGTTGCGAGCGTCTATTAATGGCTTCGTTTTCGAGGTCAGCAAGAATGTTTTCAACGGCCTCGATATTCTTCGACGTATTTTTAACAAATAGCTTATGGAAGTTAGGCTGATAAACTGCTGAGGAACCTTCTGGCCATTCAACAATAGAGAAGAATTTTTGCACATCGCTTGGGCCACCTGTAGCTGGAGCAGCAGCAGCTTCGCCGAACAGATTGTCAGCTCCGCCAGTATCGGCGACAGACATGGATTCAAGTTCTGAACCTACCTCAGGAATTACGTCGAATGAAATTAGTTTGAACTCTGTTGCAGGAACATAACCAACCGGCATAATGGCAACGGCTTTAGCTTGAACGTCAAATTTCAATGCGGCCATTTCTACGATGTACTGAAGTGCTTCGTAGAGACTCATGTCACGAATTGAAATGGTGATGTTATTCTGATCAGCCGCCATGGAATTTTCCATGCCGAGCAATAGAATGTTCATGCTTTCACCACTCTTGTCCAACCGGCGGGAAGTTTCAGTAAGGAACAAAACAACGTCCTTAATATTTGCTTCGCGGAAGTCCAAGCTTGGAATTATAATTTTCTGAAGGCGAGCCGTCATTTTCTCAATAGCAAGCTCATCTTCTGATGCAGAATCAACGGTATTTTCACCAAAAGTAACATCTAATGGTTTTGGAGCTAAATTCCAGGCCATATTAACTTCGGCCATCGCTTTAGCACGGCTTGCACTATGTAAACGTTTTTCATTGGAAGCAATCTGCTTAGCGGTCCGCTTAAGATACTCCATGGCACCCCGGTCATAAGGAGTTTCCTTAAGAACCGCTCCAAAAACTATTTCGGCTTTTTCATATTCGCCAATACGGTAAAGTTCAACACCGTGGCTGAATAGGTCCTTCGCTGCGGTCTCTTTAACCGCAGCTGGCTTAGCGGTTTCAACCGTTGCCGGTTCCGCTGCGTTATCCAATTGTTTCAAAACATCGTCTAGACTGTCTTCGGCTCGAATGGCCTGCGCTCCAACAAGAGCAACCACCAAAAGAGATGAGATATAGGTTTTCATTAATTTTTCCCCTCAACTTCAATTATTAAATGCCACATACATTCCGCGTGTTCACCAGGGTCCGCGGCTAGCATTTACCAAAAAAATCACCCTATAAAGCCCTCCAAGAAGTTTTTCAATTACAACTTCCCAGCGGTTAAACTGACAATTTCATATACCATTCCTGATTTTTGATCTTTCACCACGATCTTATCGGGATGCACACCAAGTACAGCATATTGGTCACCACCTAAATATAGTAACGCGCCCATAGTAGCGACTATGGAGGAACGATCAAGTATATTAATCAACTCAACTTCACTTTTTGGATCGTCCGAAATTACCCCTCGTATAAGTTCAACTTCAGACCGGCCTCGCATCACAAACAACCGCGCCGCCCCCCCCTCAGATTTAGGTATAAATTGTTTAATTACAACATCTTCCAATGCATCTCCTAGCGACACAAAATGGGTCTTCCCATCTGCCGGATGGTTTAATTGAAAGACCGTACTCCCATCGGATAATTTGATTATTCCTTGAAAAACGAAAGGAAAGGGAATCTTTTTTTTCTCCACAAAACGGAATTTGCTTACATACGGAGGATGTTTAGCCGAATCTTTTGGATCCGTGCTCGCGAGAAACTCTTCGAGGTTGGAAAACCCGTCTTCATCCAAATCGGTCAATGCGTCGGCGGCATCGCATTTATTAAGCCCAAATTTAAGTTCCCAATCATCCGTTATACCATCCGCATCCCAATCAAGCTGGTTCAGCTTCGGCTGAGGAACATTCGAAAACGGGCAAACTTCGGCCTCATAAGGAATGGGATACGCACTCCCAATTGCCATCACACGGAGCTTACTGGAAAATAGAGTCTGTTCATTTTTGGTCGGCGTTCCCGTGCGCTTCGTTTTCCTGCCCGTAAATTCAGTTCGTTGAATCGTCTTTCCTCGGGGAGTACTCTCTAAATTTTGCACGCAGATCCGCTGCCGGGCAGCATGCACTTTATACCCCATAAAAATACCCGAAATGGCCAAAGAAAATAACAACCCCGCCAGCATGGCCTTTTCGGGCGCACCCTTTTGTTTTACAAAAGCCTTCATTTCAAGTCCGCCACCGTTAAAAAGTTATACACGTTTAAAATCAGATTAACCTGAATACTTTCGTTCCCGGCAATAATCCGCTCCGGTCGTGATAATGCTTTTTCACCAACCAGAATGCCGCCGGAAAGGTAATGCAATGTTTCATCATCGACCGCATGTTTCCCCGATTCAGGGTTATATTCCAAAATGGTTGATTTTGTAGTGTGTGAAAACTTCGAGACCACCATAAAGTGCGGTGCCGCGGCGAAGGAATTGAGCACCTGCCAAACCACATCCTCTTTTGCGGAAAAAGAAACGCCGATACGTTCAATATAAAATAGATTATTCGGCCCTATTTTTGAGGCGAATGACCGGTTCGTTTTCTGCCCCCCAGCATGCATCGCGCCTCGACCCCGCCGACGACGGGGAGGAGCAGACTCCGCGGTCTTTTCAAAAATATCGCGCGTCAATCTATCAATCGAATCTACACCACTCTGCACCAACACATCAGCAACGCATTCCACGGAATAAAGCTGGAGAGATAATCGGGGCACATGCTCAGCCTTCGGCACCGCCCCGCCGCTTGCATAGTCTGCAAACCCAACCTCCAGTGATTCCGGCAAAATCACGCCCAACAAGGCGGCCCGATCCTGAAACCGTTCGATTACGGCCTGCGCCTGGGCAGAAAAGTCTGTTGCCTCAACCGCATCCTGCCGGAACGGATCCCGCATAACTTCAAAAGCCAATTCCCCGACATGGTATTCAAGTCCATCTAGATTTTCCTGCAATACTGCTACATTTTCGTCCGACGGAAAGGGGGCTCGATTCTGCAACATTACCCATCGGTTCCGCAGCTGTTTCAGCGTCCGTTTTTCCTGCGCCAGTTTGGCATTAGCCAAAAATAGAGCTGTAAATTCCAGCACCACTAAGCATCCGAAAATACTCCCCCATACGGCGACGCCTTTATTATTCCAACACATCATTTCGTCAAGGCCTCCGCAAAATAAACATCCAACACAAACTGTCGCGCAAAAAGATGCTTCGACGGCCGACTGAATACTTTTGTCTCCGTATTGAATCGATCGCTTTCCCGCAGTGCATTCCGCAATGCCTTAACGGCATCCTGCCCCGCCGGTTCTTTATCCAGATAACTCACCACCGAAATGCGCAGTCCCGTTAATCCCGATTCATCGCCCAGCGATTCGCTCGTGAGCAGAAACATGCCCT
>JAUUYK010000166.1 GCA_030588285.1 Kiritimatiellales bacterium | reverse complement strand
TCCTCATACGTTCATCGCTAAATATATTGCGAAAGCCGAAAATGGTTATCATCACTCCAAAGGTTTTACGATGCAGGACTTTCATGAGCCCATCATGATTAAGGGGAAGAATAAACGAATTCTTCAGCATAACTGCGTGGCGTGCCACGAAGATATGACGCATGAACTATTTAAGAGAGATGTAAGCGATCCGGATGCGGTTAGTTGCGTTCATTGCCATGCCTCAGTTGGCCACGGATCGTTGCCAACGAGCATTGGTGGGGCTGATCGGGGAGAGAAAAGGGAAAGGAAAAATCATGAGTAAATTAAATAAAATACAGGGAAGTGCTGGAGTATTCATTGGGCTGATTGTTGTTGTTGCTTTGGCAACGATCACAATAATAGCACTATTGAGCAATATCTTTGAACGGAAGGCCGAGGCTAAAAATCCTTATATCCGAGTGGTGGAAGTGACGGAAGACACGACGGATCCGGCGGAATGGGGAAAAAACTGGCCCAAACAGTATGATTCATACAAGCGTACGGCGCTTACAACGAGCACTCGATTTGGAGGTCATGGTGGTAGCGAAGCGTTGCCCGAAGAAAAGATCGCACGTGATCCCTGGCTAAAACGTATGTTCCTAGGCTATGCCTTCTCTATTGATTATCGCGATCGTCGGGGTCACGCCTATATGCTTGCTGACCAAGAAGCGACAAAGCGCCATTTGAAACCACAGTCGGGTTCGTGCATGCATTGTCATGCTTCCATTATGCCGGTCTATCGCAAACTGGGTGATGGTGATGCGCTGGTCGGGATGAATAAGACGCATTCAATGTCGTATCAGGAACTGAACAAAATGGTTCATGACATGGGGCACGGTCACTCGGTTTCCTGTGTTGATTGTCATGATCCCGATTCCATGGCCCTTCGTGTAACCCGCCCAGCCTTTATTGTTGGTCTACAACGATTGGCCGAATCTGAAGCTCCAGTTCCTGCGATCCCATCGATCGAAATCTGGCGTCAAGGTTCCCGCTCTGAACCCTACGATCCAAATATCGATGCAACACGTAATGAAATGCGTTCATTCGCCTGTGGTCAGTGCCATGTGGAATATTATTGCTCGAGTGCCATGCCACTTACATTTCCTTGGAGTAATGGGCTGACCATGGACGGTGCTGAAAAAGAGTGGAATGAGACGGTCTTCCCTGATGGGGGTCGTTTCTATGACTATAAGCATAAAGAAACGGGCGCCCCGATTCTTAAAGCACAACATCCTGAATTTGAACTTTGGAGTCAGGGAATTCATGCCCGTAGTGGTGTGGCTTGTGCCGATTGCCATATGCCGTATCAGCGCGATGGTGCCTCGAAGGTTTCTGATCACTGGGTTCGTAGCCCGCTGTTAAATGTGAATCGCGCCTGCCAAGTCTGCCACCACTTCTCAGAATCAGAACTTCTGGCACGAGTTGATTCTATTCAGCAGAAAAATTACGATCTGCTGCAACGGGGCGGAGCCGCTCTTATGGACTTGATTGATGCCGTGCTAGAAGCCAAGGCGTCTGGCGCAACTGACGAACAGCTCGCTCCTGCATTAGAGTTCCAGCGGAAGGCGCAATGGCGGTTGGATTATATTGCGGCTGAAAATTCCATGGGTTTCCATGCGCCGCAGGAAGCCGCTCGTATTCTGGCTGAAGCAGCTGACTATGCCCGACAAGGGCAGGTTGAAGCGCTTAAGCTGATTAAATAAAGTTCCAGTCGTTGGAGCTCGGTTTAAAGGGAGCGGCCGATTTCCGGGCGTTCTTTTTTTATTCGCGGAATGAAACGAAAGAAGTCACTCGACGAAATCGGCCTGTTTATGAAAAACTGTTTGGATTGTTATGAATAACCAAATTTAACGAAGGAGACAAAATGAAGCAGGAAGAAGTATTAAAGATTTTCGAGGAAACTCAGGCCTTGCTGAATGGTCATTTTGAATTGCGTTCTGGGTTACATAGCAATCAATTTTTCCAGTGTGCTCTCGTACTGCAATATCCGGTGATTGCCGGAAAACTCTGCGTGGGTCTCGTAGAAAAGATGAAAGCCGAGCTTCAAAATTTGGATGTAGATACGGTGATTGCTCCAGCCATGGGCGGTGTCACGATCGGGCACGACGTTGCTCGCGCATTAGGCGTTCGTTTTATTTTTGTAGAAAAAGAAGATAATGTACTCGTTCTGCGCCGGTTTAAGATTAAAAAAGGCGAACGTTTCTTGATTGCCGAAGATGTGGTGACTCGAGGTGGGCGCGTTCAGGAAACCATCGATATTGTGAATGAAAATGGGGGCGTGGTTGCGGCTATTGGTATTTTGGTTAACCGGAGTGGGGGTAAAGCAACGTTTGAAGCTCCGCTGGTAAGCTTGTTGGATATCGAGCCCGTAACGTATGAACCATCCCAATGTCCGCTCTGTAAAGAGGGACTTGAGCTGGTGCATCCCGGTAGTAAATAGTCTCGGCATCGTTTTGACTTGTTTAGGGCAAAGGGGTAGATTCCCTGCTTGATTTTAGAAATTTGAACTGGAGGTCGCCGTGTCGCATCCGTTGGAACCGATTTATGCATTACAGAAGAAGGATCGAAAACTCATCAAGATCACGCGGGAAATCCGCGATATCCCAAAACGAAAAAGTGATATCGAAGCACAATTAAGTGGTTCGAAGCTTAAGCTGGAATCCGCATTGGATAGCAAAAAGCACACTGAAGTTACACTCAAGGAGCAGGAGTTGGAGGTTGAGTCGCTGAAAGAGCAGGTTCTTAAATATAAGAACCAGCAGATGGAGGCTCAAACAAACGACCAATATCGCGCTTTTGTTAAAGAAATCGGCACGGCTGAGGACGAAATCAAGCGCTGGGAAGAAAAAGAAATCGTATTGATGGAAGCCCTTGAAAAAGGGAAGGTCATCGTGGCCGAGTGCGAAGAAAAACTGAACGGTGAATTGGCCGGTATCGCGGATGAAATTGGCGAGCTGGACGACCGGGAATCGGCATTGCAGGAACGTTTGGATAAGCTGAAAGCGGATCGAGCTCGGGCTGCAACCGGTTGCGATCAGGGGATTTTGAAGAAGTATGTTCGCATTATGAACAATAAACGTGATTTTGCAGTGGTGATGATTGAAGAGGGCGGACATTGTGGTGGTTGCCATATGAAATTGCCACCTCAAGTTGCTAACGATGCGCGGAATCCAACCAAAGTGGTTGCGTGTAACTTTTGCGGTCGCATTGTCTATAATCCAGCATTGTAGTGTTGGAATCCCTGTTTAAGTGGGTCAGTTTTTTTACTTAAAACTAACCCCTTAAATGGGTTAAACTTTTTAGCAGGCAGGGTGTATCGGTCGCTCTTCGTTTTGGCGAAGGGAGGAAAGTCCGGACTCCGTAGGGCAGGATGTCCCGTGGTTAACGCGGGAACCGCTGTGCAAGATCGCAGTGGATGGAAAGTGCCGCAGAAAATATACCGCCCCAATTCGTTGGGGTAAGGGTG
>JAUUYK010000115.1 GCA_030588285.1 Kiritimatiellales bacterium | reverse complement strand
TATTGCGGTTCGGGCGTTTGACTTCTATTATTTTTTCATGACTGAAACAGTTATTTTCAAAGTGATCGCTTATCTTGGAGGGGTTTATCTGTTGCTAAACTTCTTTGCCTGGCGGGTTTCCGACCGGCTTATTTTTGTGCCACAAACACCGTGCTATACCTCCTTGCCAAACGAAATAAAGATCTCAAGCGGTAATGATGAAACCATTACGGCAGTCTATATGAAACATCCGGAATCGGAATTTACGATCCTGTTCAGTCATGGCAACGCAGAGGACCTTGGCACCGTGGTTCCATTTATGGAGCGGTTCTACGAATTGGGATTTTCGGTGCTGATGTATGACTACCGTGGCTATGGAACCAGCGAGGGCACACCATCGGTGAAAAATGCACAGCAGGATGTTGCCGCGGCCTATCGCTGGCTTGTGCAGGAGAAGAAGATTGCCCCCCAAACGATCATTGCCCACGGCCGCTCACTCGGTGGCGGGTTGGCCACCTGGCTAGCGGAAAATTATGAAGTCGGTGCCCTGATGATTGAGAGCACGTTTGTCTCCACCTTCCGGGTAAAAACAACGTACCCACTGCTTCCGTGGGATAAATTCAATAACCTGCGCGCAATTAAAGCAATAGAAGTGCCCGTATTTGTTCTGCATGGAAGCGCCGACGAAATTATTCCTCTTTGGCACGGGCAAAAACTTTACGCCGCAGCTCCGGGAAAAAAACGGGCCCTGTGGATCGAAGGCGCACGACATAACGACTATGCCTACGTTGCCGGCGACCGCTATCTCGACTCCTTCAAAACGTTTGTGGAGTTAATTAAGCAACAGCAGAATACGAGCGGTAAATAGGCTAGATAGAGCGCCATTTTAACGCGTTCGCCATTTAGAATGGTAAACCGCGATAGGTCTTTCTTTAATAGGGATTAAGAATCGGTTCCGTGATTTTCCATATTTTGGGGTCGCTAAAAATCCAAGGCCAGAACCATAGAATCCAACCATTCGAGCTTTTTCTTCTGCATCATCGGGCTCGGATGCGCATTAAGTAGCGGGTGCACATCGGATGACACGGTGCATGTCGGTTCGCCTTCGATTCGGCTGAGGCACTGTTGCACAAGGGGGAGCAAACCACGATCCTGTCCCCACCCCAGCAAAACTGGAGTTTTGTTTTTCCGACGAAGCGCATGATCACATTCCCCCGCGCGCTCGGCACAAAACAGGCTGTGCGTATGTCCGCCCATAATTCCAGAAAGCGCCACGGTCTTTTGCAAAAAACTGCCCGACTTTGGATCGCGTAAATCCGACAGATTTAGCACACGAATATGTTTCCATCCCTTGGAAACGGCCACACGCATCACTTGATATTGCGTATTATCGGGTTGCGTTAGCACCAGCTCCTTGCGCCGGGAGGATCCGGCGGTCGGATATTCAATTTCCTCGTCGATGTGATAAATATCTTTCGGGTGTGAAGATCCCGGATTCATCATAATCACCACCACATCCGGCTCCAGCTCCGAAAGAACCGCCGGACTTTCCAGCGCAATCGACGTGTCGACAATCTCCAGCACACTCCGGCAGTTTTCGCAGTCGCCATTCATCAACACCCACTCATAAAAATGGCCATAGCAATTGAACCGTTTCTTCAACTCCGCTGCATATAAAAATTCCATACTGATCCGTGGTTTGTAGTTTGCATTATGCCCGTCTCAAAAAAAAAGGATCCCATCCTTTCTTACACAACGAATATGCACCGCATAATACACCGTAGTTAATGCTTTCGAGAATGCTTATAACAAACTATCATTTCTCCCTTCAATTGACTCTGGAGTTTTATGCATTTTATAATCGATATCTTAGCGGCAATCATTCTTCTATTTTTCATTCTCTCAGGTTGGCGCAAAGGCCTTCTTCTTTCTGCGCTAGGCTTGGTTCGCCTGGTGC
Organism: Kiritimatiellales bacterium; assembly: GCA_030588285.1. Next base: position 2,744 of record JAUUYK010000115.1, on the reverse strand, counting down.
TAGCCTATAGTATGGCCTTCTTTGCGGGTCGCTACATCGGATTTTGGCTGGGTGAAATTATACATCGGCCACGCATCATGACCATTCCAGTGGTTGCGGGCCTGACCTTCGTGATCATCAGCTTCACTTTCCATATTGTGATGAGCAATATAAAGGAAACCCATCAGGATAAAGAAGAAAAAGAAGACTACCGCCATCCGTGGTACAACGCACTCGGTGGTAGCATAATTAACCTGTCCGTCGGTTTATTCTCACTCGTACTTCTCTTCTGGCTCGGCGAACTATTCCTTCTTGGGATTTCCGGCACCGCAATCCCCGGCTCTGCCCAGTCCCACTTCGGGCGTTTTACTCAACGAACCGTTTATGAAGTCGTCATTCTGACAACCTCACGGAAGGGTCACGAATCGCAAAACGCCGCCATGGCACGAATGCTCAGTAACCCCGCGCAAGGCATTAAACATTTAGAAAACATCATTGATGCCGACTCTGTTCAGCAGTTGCTCAAGGATAAGCAATTTGCCACAGACCTACTGAGTGGCGACCCCGCACAGATTCAGAACAACACCTCCCTTCAACAACTATTCAACGATCCGACCACCCTGAATGAGCTCAAACAAATCGGCCTACTTTCTGGTAAAGAAAAAAAATCGATCCTCTGCAAAAGACTCTCCCACTTCGGCAACAACAAAACCATTCAAGCCAGCATCGAAAGCCTAATGGCCAAAAATCTGCTGAGTACCGATAAAATTATCCTGCTAATCCGCGATCCCGATTTCGATGTAATTATCGAAGAGCTCTTGAAGTAGGTGCCTCGCTTAGTTGACCTGATCAACATCAACCTCTACTCTTTTAAATAGTTAAAACATCGCAACCCAAGGAAATCACCATGAAGAGAAGCCAACTTGTACTTGCCCTCACTCTTGCTTCCATTGTCACCATAACGGGATGTAAAACCAAAGTCCAACGGGTCGGCGTCGACGAAACAATCGACCTTTCCGGACGCTGGAACGACACCGACTCTCAATTGGTTTCCGCCGAAATGATTACCGATATCTCGACCCGCCCGTGGATCGAAGAATACACCGCTAAAAACGGCAAAAAACCCGTCGTTATTATCGGCACCGTTCGGAACAAAAGTTCTGAGCACATCGAAACCGAAACCTTCACCAAAGACCTTGAACGCGAACTCATCAACAACGGCCGTGTAACCTTCGTGGCCAACAAAATCGAACGCGGCGAACTACGCAGTGAACGCACCGAACAACAGACTTGGTCCCGCGAGGAAACACAAAAACGCCTCGCCGCCGAAACCGGTGCCGATTACATGCTTCAGGGCAGCATTAAAACCATCATCGACCAGGAAGGGAAAAAATCGGTCAAATTCTATCAGGTCGACCTCGAAATGATTCACATCGAAAGCAACGAAAAAGTTTGGATGGGTAGCAAGAAGATCAAAAAATACGTGAAAAAACACAGTTCAAAATGGTAGCACACGGCGGCCAGAGTTCCGCACTCCGGCAGCACACCTAACCATGCCACGTTTTCATCCATCCCTAACACTTGCAAGCGCCCTACTTTTGCTCTCCGGGTGCGCCAGCCTGCGAACCGACAAATCACACTACGCCGGAATCAACACCATGCTGGCCAAAGCGGACTACCCCGCCGCCATCACCCAGATCCAAACCGCCAAAGAAACGGCCTACACCTCAAAAGACCGCGTCGTTTACTACCTCGACATCGGTATGCTTCACCATTGGAACGGAAACTATACCAAAAGCAACGAATTCCTCGAAAAAGCCGAGCGCGCCATCGAAGAAAACTTCACCAAAAGTTTAACCCTCGGCGCCTCCTCGCTAATTCTCAACAACAACGTGCTCGCCTACGCCGGCGAAGACTATGAAGACATCTATCTCAACGTCTTCAAAGCCATGAACTACCTTGCCCTCGAGAAAAATGACGCCGCCTTCGTCGAAGTTCGCCGCATCAACAACAAGCTCGTTCAGCTCGAGAGCAAACACGCAAAAATGGCCGACAAACTGAGCAAAGCCGAAGAAGCGCACGAAAAATTTATTCCCGGCAAAAACCACTTTCAATCCTCCGCCCTCGGGCGCTATCTCGGCATATTACTCTATCGCAACGAAGGAAAATGGGACGACGTTCGAATCGAACTTGAAAAACTTTCCCGCGGATGGAAACTCCAGCCCGACATCTACACCTTTACCCAACCCGACCTTTCCTCGTCAACCAAACGCATCCACCGGCCCACCGCTCGGCTGAACGTGATTGCCTTCAGCGGCATCGCCCCCAATAAAAAAGCCACGACCTTCTACATCCACACCGAAGAAAATGTAATTATCCTCGCAGGAACCTCCGAAAATTATTTAGGGAAGCAAAATATCTCCGGGTGGAACATAATTCCCTGGCATGGCATAAACGAAGGCTACCACTTCAAAATTCAACTACCCTACATGGAAAAACACCCCACCAAAATCGAACGGATCGAAGTGGTCGTAATCGGTGAAAAAACAGAGCCCCTCCTCCCCCTCGAAAGCCTAGAAAATGTAGCCATCGAAACCTTCCGTATAAGAAAACCGATGATCTACCTCAAAACCGTAACCCGCACCGTAACCAAAGGACTCGCCGCCGAGAAAGCCAAACAAAGCATGACCTCCAACATGGATGGAGGAATGGCCTTTTTTACCCGCCTCACCGCCGACCTACTCATCGACCAAACCGAAAATGCC
>JAUUYK010000180.1 GCA_030588285.1 Kiritimatiellales bacterium | reverse complement strand
TGCCCAACCTATCGACGAGGAAACAGCTCTAAAAACGCACTTCCGTGAAGAGCCCCCATAAGGATGAAATATTCATTCACTATTTCGAAAATATCTGCGGTAAGTTCCTGTTGGTTTGCAAACTCAGTCCATGCCGTATGGAGGGACTCTGCATTCATAATTTTATCGTATGCTTCGGGTGTTTTGAGTCGAAGGATCACCAGTACACAGATATAGATAAAGTGAAGTTTACTGTGCTGAGGTATGGGCGTGTTACTTACCACGGCCATAACGCGGTGGTGGGCTTGAAGCTGTTGGCGAAGCTGGCGGTCAAATACATAGCGGTCCCAAATTATTTCAAAATCGGTGCCGGGCAGCAGTTGATCATTTGCTGGATTACGAAAGGAGAACCAGTAGGCGCTAAGGCGGTAATAGTTTACTTCACTAAGACGCGTAATCAGTAGATCCCGATCTGCCACCATCCCTCGTAAAAGAAGAAGATCTGCTTGTTCTGCAACTGTTTTAGCGACCTTCGGGTATCTCATGCAGACACCTCGTGGGCACAAAAAACCCACCACAATTGAGCATGCGAGGCAGAGGCTTGGTGGGTATGCTGTTTTCCGCCGTATACAGATTTTGTATTTTGTCAATAGTGCGGGGGGAGAGATTCGAACCCCCGATGTCGTATGCTGATTTCATTGTCAATTGTTTCATTGTGAAGTCCCTCTGTGCGGTTATGTCTTCTTTTCCTCTACACTTATTTACGGTCACGTGGCGGGCGTATGACTCCATTTCTCTTTCTGCACCAGAGCCAATTGGAACCATCTCGTGCATCTCCACGAAATGGTCTGACTCAGGTTGGCCGCTATTTTCACAGGCCTTTATCGCTTTTTTTATGACAGGCAGAAAATTTATAAATTCAGCGTAGTCGAGAGCTTTTGCCAATTGGCGAGCCATCCAGAATTCTGCTCTACCTTGATTAACCTATTTGATCTCTTCAAATGTTGTGTGGTGTACCTTATCAACATATTTTTTACGCTTCATTCATACTGCTCCTTCCGCTGATTCATCCGTTACGGTTTTATTTTAATTCAGTGTTCATTTGTGTGATCCGTGGTTGCCTAATTCCCGATTTTTACACGTTAACCAGTACATCGGCATACTTCATAATAACTTCACTTACTCACACAAATATCAAAATAATAGAATGGAAACGCTTTACTGTTTAAAAGAACGGTTAATAAAGGAAATGGGTGGATAACCGAATTACTTAAGGGCTGAATGAGGTGGTTATGAATCTGCTGTATCCGGTAGAATTGTTGGCTGTCTCTGAAAGGTGGAAGAGGCCCTCGAATTTTGCGGAAGCTATGTCCGTGTTAGGCCAACGGTTTAGATTCCTTGTCCTCGAAGAGGATAAGGATTATTCGGAACTTTATAAAAAGAGGGGGCTGAATATCTATATCGCAATTGCACGTTATAATATTATTTAATTCTCAGTTGAGTTTTTTCTTTGCCTGATTAAAATGACTTTGCTCGATGATGTGTACGATGTGAGGAGCACGGGTATGGTAGCTAAAGACATGATCTATATTTTAAGCGCTTATTTGCTGGGTGGCTTCTGCACGGGTTATTATCTCGTGTTGTTGAAAACGGGGCGGGATGTTCGCTCGCAAGGAAGCGGCGGAGTTGGGGGACGAAATGTCGCGCGGGTTTTAGGGCGATGGGGGTTTCTTTTGACGGTGTTTGGCGATGCTCTAAAGGGATTTGCGGCCATTTTTCTGGCGCGTTATTTTTCCCTTTCAGCGTCGGCCATTTCGCTGGTTCTGGTTGCTGTAATTGCGGGCCACATCTGGCCTTTGCCGCTGCAGTTTCGCGGCGGGCGTGGCATTGCAACGGCCTCCGGGGCTTATCTCGCCTTTAATGGGAATCTGACGATCTGGTTGCTGGGCATCACGCTGATTTTAATGGTATTTCGTCGCGGGTTTTCTCTCAGCGGTCTGGCGGCTTTTCTGGTGCTGCCCCTCGTTGCCTATACGCTGAAGTTCCCCGCCCATGTGGTTGCGGGGTTGGCCGGATCCACTGTGATTATTTTATTTGCACACCGCGAGCGCCTGCAAAAGGCTTTTGCAAAAATACAGCCTCAACGGGAGATATAAATGAGTTTATTAAACGGATTTATCTATAAGATTGCGGAGCAGCCGTGGGAGATCGACGCGGTTCATGCGCTGAACTACAAAACGTTTGTTGAAGAAATTCCGCAACATGAACCTAATGTCGATAAGCGTTTGCCCGATAAATTCCACGAAGAAAACACCTATATTATTTGTGTTCATGAAGAAAAAGAAACGCTGGGTGGCATGATTGCTTTTCGCAACAAACGCCCGTTTTCGCTCGATAAAAAACTCAATAACCTTGAATCCTATCTCCCTGATAATCGCTCGCTCTGTGAGATCCGGCTGCTTGCCGTCGAGGAGGATTTTCGCTACACTCGTATTGCGCAGGGGCTTATTGCTCAGCTAGTTCAGCACGCCATCGATTGCGGCCACGATCTTGCCGTAATTTCCGGAACGGTCCGACAGATTAAGCTCTATGAATATATTGGCTTCACCTCCTTCGGCCCGCTTGTTGGAACCGAGGATGCGCAATATCAACCGATGTATCTTACGCTCGAAGCCTACGCCGAGCTTAAATGCCGTTCTCGGTCTTTTGCTAAAGAATCCCCCGAACTCGCGAATGACGATACCCTGGCCTTCAATTTTCTTCCCGGCCCGGTCGATTTTTCAAAACAGGTGAAGGATGTGTATAAAGAGAAACCTTGTTCGCACCGCGGCGAAGTTTTTATTGAAGACTTTCAGAAGGTTCGGCACTTGCTTTGCGAACTTTCCGGCGCTTCAAACGTTCAAATTTTGATGGGAACGGGAACGCTCGCGAACGATGCCGTTGCCGGGCAGTTGGGCCTTTTATGTAAAACCGGGCTCGTTTTAGTCAGCGGCGAATTTGGCCGCCGCCTCGCCAAAAGTGCCAATGGGGCCAAACTCTTTTTCCACACGTTGGAAATCCCTGAAGGGCAGGAATTTTGCCGGGATGATTTGGAGGCCACTCTTAAAAAACATCCTGAGATTAAATGGATTTGGGGCACGCATTGCGAAACCTCTACTGGCGTGCTCAATAACATTGAAATGTATAAAGAGTTTTGTGCTGAACACGACCTTCGCCTCGGTCTCGATTGCATCAGCTCGCTGGGCACGGTTCCCGTCGATCTCTCCGATGTTTACCTTGCCTCTGGAACCAGCGGAAAAGGAATGGCCT
>JAUUYK010000175.1 GCA_030588285.1 Kiritimatiellales bacterium | reverse complement strand
CGGCAATTTCTTCCGCTTTACCCGTACCGATATAGTGGCCGGCCTTGATTTTTTGTTGGCGACAGAGAAAGCGTCCTTTGACCTCCGCCCCCGCGCTCTCAGCGAGTTGAGCAAGTTCATCCATGGTGTCCTTGACGCGCCACTCTTCCTCGCGGTGAAGCAACACCCCGACGATGAGGACGGTTTCGGCATCATTATTCTGTATTTCGAATAGTTCGGGCATAACTATATAAACCACTAATTCTCACTAATTGGCACTACTATTAGTGAAGATTAGTGAGAATTAGTGGTTCAAATCCGGATCTCTGTTGTTCCGTGTTTTTTCCAGGCAGAAGAGACGGCGGCGGCGAGGGTTTCAATGGTTTTAAAGTCGGCGGTGTTGATCCATTCAACATTGAGTTGGTTGCGGAACCAGGTCATCTGGCGCTTAGCGAGCTGACGGGTGCGGATGGTGGTTCGTTCCCTGGCCTCTTCAATTGATATTTTATTTTCAAGCACGGCAAAGGCTTCGGCGTAGCCGATGGCCTGTAGTGCAGTGGGTGAGAGGTCGAGCTTCAACAACCCTTCGGCTTCTTCGAGCAGTCCATCGGCATACATCTGTTCGACTCGCTGTTCGATGCGGCGGTGCAGGAGTGCGCGTTCGACGTGGAGGCCAACGAGGGTGGGTTTTGGTTTGGCGTTCCATGCCCCCCCGTGCGGACGGTTCGGCGAAACGTCCCTACCGGCCTTTTCCAGAATGCGAATTAACCGGCGGGGGTTTTGACGGTCGTCGGGGGTGAGGCTTTCATAATGTTCTTCAGCATCTTGTTGGGCGCGTTTTTGCAATGCCGGAAAGTTTAATGCTTCGAGTTCGGTGCGCAGGGCGGGGTTTTCGGGGGGCACGTCGTTGAACCCTTCGGTCAGGCATTTGATGTAGAGTCCGGTGCCGCCGACCACGATGGTTTCGCGGCCGGATTCAAACGCGGGTTTCACGGCAACGAGATAGTTGGCGACGCTAAAATTTTCGGTTGGGTCAGCGAGATCGACCCCGGCATAGTCGGCCTTTTCCCGATCCTCCAGAGAAGGCTTGGCGGTTCCGATGTTCATGCCGCGATAGAGATTCATCGAGTCGGCGGAAATAATCTGTTGCCCCGTGCGCTCAGCGATATATTGCACCACCGAACTCTTGCCGGAGGCCGTCGGTCCGACCAGAAAGAAGGCTGAAGACTGAAGGCTTGAGGCTTGAGGTGTGGGACTAGCCATCGCCCTGCACCTCGTCCCCGGCTCCCTGCTTTGAAAAGAGGTTGAAAATGATGTAGAGGCCGACGGCGATGCAGATGGCGGAATCGGCGACGTTGAAGGAGGGATAATGGTAGGAACCAAACTGGAAATCGAGAAAGTCGGTGACCCATCCGAAATGGATACGATCGATGAGGTTCCCGACGATGCCGCCCACCATAAGGCCGAGCAGGATTTGGTGTGAAAACTTTTCCTGCAAAAAAGAACGTCGATAGATAAGCAGTAATCCGAGGACTCCGATCGAGATGAGAATCAGAATAAGACCATGGCCGCTCAGAAAGTTCCAGGCCGCCCCGTCGTTGCGGACATAAACTAAATTGAAAAACCCATCGATCACTGGACGCGAGTCGCCGTAGCTAAAGGCAGAACGTATCCATTGCTTGGTGAACTGATCGAGAAGGACAATCGACAATCCAATCAACAGAACAACCATGAGTTCTCCGGGGAATTTTTGTTAGCCACGAAGGGTCGAGCCAAACGGACGATACGTATTTCCTTTTTCCAACTCGGATTGCGTGGAAATGGTGTAGCGAACGTAGGGCAAGGCTTGCAGGCGCTCAATATTGATGGGCTCGCCGCTAATTTCACAGATCCCATAGGTTCCGTTCTCGAGGCGGCGAATGGCTTCGTCGATCTCGAAGAGCACATCCTGCTCGGAGCTGAGCTGGTTGAGCGCAAATTCGCGATCAAAGGTATCGGTGCCTTGGTCGGAGAGCGACGGATCGCGATCCGTCGGGCTTAGTGAGTTGAGGGAGATGGAGGAAATCTCTCCGGAAACACGCTCGCGCAACAACAGGAGGCGCTTAAGCTGCTCACGAAGATCTTTGACCTTGAAATACTTATTTCGGGCAATCTTTCCGCTTAACGGGGATCCGCCGGAGACGACAATGGTGGAGGCCGTTTTCTCCTGAACTTTCTTTGCGGTCTTTTTCGTTGCCGTCTTTTTCTTGGTGGGTGTTTTTTTAGCCGTCGCCTTTTTAGCCGGAGTTTTTTTTGCTGCCGCCTTTTTAGCAGGGGCTTTTTTTGCTGCCTTTTTCTTGGCGGGTGCCTTCTTTGCGATTTTCTTAGTAGCCATTTTCTCCGATTCTCCAGTACAAAAATTAATCTAAACCCGTTTTAAAGGGTTGCGTATTTATCATCTGCCCTCCCCCCTGTCAACTCACATATTTGGCCGCTTTTATTAAGCAGTTAAAGGGGTATATTTTTTCCGGATATTCTTTTTTCTGCCACAGGCGATTGCTATACCTTGCCTATTCCTTTGCGGGACTTGAATCAGTGGACGAAAACAATCAATGAAGGAGCATGCTATGAAGCGGATTTTAGGGGGTTTTCTTGTTGGCCTACTGGCCACGACAACAGCAACGGCGGTTGGCAAATCGCCGGTATCAAACCGCAAACCTAACATTATTTTCATTCTTGCCGATGATCTGGGCTTCGCCGAGCTGGGCAGCTACGGTCAAACCAAGATTAAAACTCCCAACTTAGATAAACTTCGTGCGGATGGTATTAAATTTACCCAAGCCTACTCCGGCCACGCGGTCTGCGCCCCGAGCCGCTGCACGCTGATGACCGGGTTGCACACGGGCCACTCCTATGTGCGCGGAAATCTCGGCATGCCGGTGGCCGGGCAGTTGAATATTCCCGCCGACACCGTCACCATTGCTAAACTGCTGAAAGAATCGGGCTATGCCACTGCGGTGTGCGGGAAATGGGGGCTTGGCGGGCCAGGCACGGACGGGGTTCCGTGGAAACAGGGTTTCGATGTCTTTTGCGGGTCTCTTGATCAGTGGCGCGCCCACAACTACTACCCCACCTATCTCTATAAAAATGGAAAAAAGCTCCCGCTCGATAATCCCGACTTTAAATCGTACCAACGGCTTAAAGAGCCGCTCGAAACCGAAGAGGCATATTTCAAGCGCTTCTCTGGACCCGATTACTGCACCACGCCGATGATTGAAACCGCGCTCGAGTTTATCGATGATAACAAGGACAATCCCTTCTTCCTCTATTATGCCACCCCGATCCCGCACGTTTCGATTCAGGTGCCGCAGGAGGACT
>JAUUYK010000113.1 GCA_030588285.1 Kiritimatiellales bacterium | reverse complement strand
TGGAATGACCTGCGGCAAAATGGTGCAGAAAAACCCAGCCCAAAAAAGGACTTGAATACTGAACAAACGGGCGCGGGCGAAAAACAGCGCGATTAACTTTAAAACACCCTTGTGTACCCGCACCGCTATTCTATACATTTTTGTCCCACCGCTTAGCGCCTGCCACAGCCGACTAAACTAAGGATATAAAAATGAATCAAAGTAAAAAAGAGTTGAACGTTCTTTATAAAATATCGCAGGCCATTTCAACCCGCCAGCATAATGTTTCGGAGCTACTCAACGAAGTGCTCGAAACCATGGAAACGGATATGGGCGTGCTACGCGGCACCCTGACCCTGCGCCAAGCCGACACCGATATTCTAAATATTGCCGCATCCAGCGGACTTTCCGATCGCGAAAAACGGCGTGGCCAATATCGCCTAGGCGAAGGCGTCACGGGACGGGTTGCCCAGACCGGCCGATCCGAGATTATTCCCGACATCAGTAAATCGACCGATTTTCTTAACCGCACCAAAGCTCGGAGCGATCAGAAAATCGCCTTTATTTGTGTTCCGGTCATTCACCACAAAGAGGTGATCGGCGCCATGAGCATCGACCTTCCCACCTGCGATGAAGACGAATTAAACGGCTACGCCATCTTCCTCGAACACGTCGCCCAGATTCTGGCATCGGCCGTTTCAACCATCCGCGAAGAGATCGAAGAGCGAAATGCCCTCGAGTCGGAAAACGAAATGTTGCGCCGCCAACTCGGCGATCGGTACAGCATCGATAATATGGTTGGCAACTGTAACTCTATGCGCATGATCTACGAACTGATTGCTCAAGTCGCCGACAGCGCCGCCACCGTTCTTGTGCGGGGCGCATCCGGCACAGGAAAAGAGCTTATTGCACGGGCCATCCACTTTAACAGCCCCCGAAAAAACAATGCATTCATCAGCATTAACTGCGCGGCGTTGCCGGAAAATCTGATTGAAAGCGAACTCTTTGGTCACGAAAAAGGAGCGTTCACGGGGGCACAGCAGCAACGAAAAGGTCGATTTGAACTCGCCAATGGCGGCACCATTTTTCTCGATGAAATCGGCGATATTTCTCCGGCCGTTCAGGTTCGTCTACTCCGCGTATTACAGGAAAAAACATTTGAACGCGTCGGCGGAAACGAAACCATCAGCGTGAATGTTCGCATCATTGCCGCCACCAGCCGCAACCTTGAAAAAGGAATTGAAGAAGACACGTTTCGTGAAGATCTCTACTACCGCCTAAACGTCTTCCCCATCCTCTTGCCCCCGTTGCGTGAACGCAAATCCGACATCATGCTACTGGCCGACCACTTCTTTCAGAAATATGGTGAAATATACAACAAAGAGATGAAGCGCATCTCCACCTCGGCCATTAATATGATGATGGCTTATCACTGGCCGGGTAATGTCCGCGAACTCGAGAACTGCATCGAACGGGCCGTTCTCACCTCTTCCGATGGCGTGATACACGGCTTCAACATGCCGCCGTCATTACAAACCAGCGATGAAACACACACCAACCTACTGCCCGAAAACGGGGCCAACCTTCGCCAAATGGTCGAAGCCTACGAACGTGAAATCTTGATTGATGCCCTAAAAAAATACCGAGGCAATGCCGCCGCCGTGGCGCGCTATCTCCAAACTACGCAACGCATCATTAACTATCGCATCAAGAATCTAGGCATCGAACCTCGGAATTATAAATAGCCCAAAAGGATCGATGTCGAAAAATGGAAATCGTTCAACTAGTTAAAGCCTACAAAATTCGATTTACTACAGCGGGAGTGGATAACGCCAAGCGCGTTGCGGAAGAACTGATTGCGCATGTGCTCGACTGCCGCCCGCTTGAAATTTATCTAAATACCCATCCGCTCCTCGTCGAGGACCTTCACCCGCTCGATCGTTTAGCGAAGCGCATTGAAACGGGTGAGCCGCTTCAATATGTCGTGGGGCACGTCGATTTTTGGGGGCTTAAAATCAAGTGCGATCCGCGCGCACTTATCCCCCGCGCCGAAACCGAACTCCTGGTTGAAGAAGTACTGAGTTCCACCATCTGGGACCCTAAACCGGCAACCGTCATCGATGTCGGAACCGGAACGGGATGCATTGTACTGACGCTTGCACAACAACGCCCCGACGCCAATTTCAAGGCCGTTGATCGATCTTCCGACGCTTTAAAATTGGCCCAAGAAAATGAAAAACTAAACGATCTAGAAGGTCGAATCCTCTGGTTAAACAAATCATTACTCGATGGTTGCGCACCGGCAAGTTGCGATGCTGTGGTGGCCAATTTGCCCTATATTTCCACCAAGAACTGGAATTCCCTCTCTCCTTCCGTACGCGATTATGAGCCCCAATCGGCACTCGACAGTGGCCCTTCCGGAATGGAGCTTATTCAAGAGCTATCCACTCAAGCCCGCTATGTCCTCGTTCCCGGCGGAATGCTTTTTCTCGAATTTGGTTTCGACCAAGGACTGGCGGTCTACACGTGTTTGGAAAAATTGGGTTATCGCCATATCCAGATCAAGCGCGACCTCGCCGGACTCGACCGCATTGCCATCGCTGAAAACCCATAATGCTCTCGACCATCGACCAACTTCGAGCCCGTGTTGCCCAAAACGATTCCGTTCGTTTTAAATATCGTGGTGATTTCCTAAGCGGAACCATTATTCGAACCAATCCAAAAAAAGCTCTTGTTCTTGTGGAAAAACAGAACTACACCGTTCCCTACGAACGGTTGATTTTGGAAAAAGAAATTTCAGAAAAACGCGAACAGCACATTGAATCAATTTTAAAAACCGCGCTGGAATTAATCGCCGTAAATGGGCTTAAAAAATGGGCCTTTAAATTCGACCACTCCGCTCGCCGGGCAGGATGCTGCATCTATCGAGATAAGCTAATTTCGATTTCTTTCAACCTTGCACGCACCGGATCGGCCGCAGCTATCCGCGATACTATTCTGCACGAAATTGCCCATGCTCTTGTTGGAAAGAAGCATAATCACGATGCGATCTGGAAAGCGAAGGCTCTAGAAATCGGTTGTTCTGGCGAACGCACCCACCGGCTTCAACTGGTATCGCCGCGGTGGAATGTTACCTGCGAAAATAACTGCTGGAAACAGACCGCCGAACGGCGAAACGCCCGTTTTATCTGCCGCACCTGCGGGGGCAAACTCATTTATTCACCCCATTCCGCCTAAAATTCCGAATTCCCGTTATAACCTTATTTCCATTCCGTTTTGTAGAACATTGCTGGTGCTGTAGCAGAATCGATCCAATTCGTTACTACTGAGCTTACGGAAAATGTGGCCGAGGTGCTCCAGCTAGAGGATGAGAGTGAAGGCGATTGAAGTATATTAATCACGGCATCAGGCATCAGACTGGTCAGACCCAAAGTAACATGACCCTCGCTATATTCTACTCCTGACAACCTGGGGGCCTGAATCCTTTGCATTTCTGCGGCATATCTTTGACCGAGCAACTTCTGGCTTGCAGCATCAAAATGCCATTCACCCAACAGCACTAAGTCCCCTGCAGCGGCGACTCCCGTGAAGGGGACCAGCCCGGGTAGTTGATTTATCTGACCATTAATCAAGGCACCGTCTACACTTGTTATTTCTCCGGCAATGAAAGGAAGATTTGGCTCGCCCAGATCAAGTCGCAGGTTGGCCACCAGATTGGTCAATTTTTCCAGATACTCCGCGTCTTTATAATCAGATTCTCCCTGATGCCAAAGGATGCCTTTCAGGGTTGCGTTGGTTTGCGCTATTTGAGTGCGCCTTATGGCTTCGGCATAGTATCCAAATTCTTCGTTTCCTTTTTCCCATTTCGTAATACTCGTGCCGCCTCGGGCATTCACAACCAACCCAAGGGATATGGTACTGTCCGAATCGACCATAGTCTGAGCAAAAGAATATCCGGGGTTCATATTTTGTTTACGTTTGGGGTTCTTGATCGTCGAATATTTATTGAGCGGATTTAAAGCTGGCTCCCATAGGTCTGAATCATTAAGTAGGTAGCATCCTTCGATAACTCCTAATTCTTCCTCGGTGTACGGTGCCCGGCCCGCCATATTTGATTGACCGATCAAGAGATAGAGGTGAATATTTTCGGATCCCGACAGAGGAGGATGGGTAAACAGTGCAACCTTTACTGGTGCGCTGGTACTGGTCGCGGTGACCGCGTTGTACCAGAATGCATCCGCTCCTTCTCCGCTGGCGGTATAATCGAAGGTACCATCTGAGTTGAACAATAATGTTCCATTGGTGACATTGGTTGCCAGCAGAGCGGAGACGATCCCTTTTTCATCGTTGATCAGCACGGAGACGGCGTTAGTAATACTAATTTCGCCAGCGGGGCGCATATAAGCGTCGGGTACAGTCAAGATGACACTGGTAACATCCAGCTCAGCTTGGCTGGTTATCGCCGCTGTGAAAGCAAAAATGGCTCCTACGATGAGCTGTTTTTTCATGGTGAATTTTTCTCTTTTATTGGTTTCACAAGCCGATTCCGGCAACCCATCTCAAAATCTTTTAAGGATTTCTACAATTCTATCCTATTCACTTATCATTTTGATTCAAATAAAACAATGCTATTCCCGCAAGTTCAAACAGAAAAAAAAAAGACAATGGAGGCTAATTTTCGTTCGTTGCGATACCGGTCTATTCATCGGGAATGAACGGCTGACCAGATGAGGCATACAGATTTGATATCTGTTGTGCG
>JAUUYK010000151.1 GCA_030588285.1 Kiritimatiellales bacterium | reverse complement strand
TTACGCAAAAACATGTGCTTTGGTGACCAGCGAGAAAAACTACAGCATTCAGCTCCGATTGCGTCATGGCAATCTCTTTGATTTACCGGAGTATTTTGTTTTTATTGATCAGTATATCCGAGATGGAGAACCTATGCCTGTTGTGGCACAGCCGGTAATGAAGGATGGCAAGATTAGCGCAACCGTAGAAACTCCAACCAAATTGGTAAAAGCTCGACTTCATTATACGGTCGGAGCGCATACCAATAACAGAAAACGGATGTGGGTGACGGTTCCTCTGGTCATCGAAGGGAATACGATCCACGGGCCTTCCGTTCCTGATGAAACCACCGCATGGTACGTCGATGTTACGGATGAGCGAAAGGTTTTAGCCAGCAGTCTCGTCATAATTAAAGACGACCACGGAATGAATAAATAACCAAGTCGAGCCCCGACCTTCGAAAAGTGCCTCTTCTCCAGAATTCGCGGGTTTAGATTAAATTTTTCTGATGGGCATCCCCGCCAGTGTTGGAATCCCCCCCCCAATCCAATTAAAATTACACGCATACTTATGCGTTCGCTTCATTATTTTGTAAGGCCTCTGATGATTGGTAAATGGTTCAAAATCTAGGCGATTCGGAAAAACACCCGCATAATTCGAAAAGGTTATCCGTTCGATTGTTTAGTGGTTTTTGGGCGGGGCTAGTTAAAGCGCACGGTTGCAATGTGGGGGAGTTCGCGGTAGAGGTTGTTGTAGTCTAATCCATAGCCCACCACAAAATGATCGTCGATGGCAAACCCGGCATGGTCGGCCTCGAATTCCACGGCACGGTGTGCCTTTTTATCGAGTAGCACACAGGTTTTTACTGATTTGGCGCCGCGTTCGAGGAGTAGCCTTCTGGTGAAGGCGAGGGTTCGGCCGGTGTCGAGAATGTCGTCGACGAGTAGCACTTCGGCCCCGGCAATCTCTTCGCGAATGTCGTGGATAATCTCAACGGTTCCGGACGAGGTGGTGCCGGAGCCGTAGCTTGAAAGCGTGAGAAAATCGATTTTGGGGTGGATATCGTGGCGATGAAAGCTGCGCATGAGGTCGGCCAAAAACATGAAACTGCCTTTGAGAATGCCGACCACGACTAGGTTTTTAGAGCCTGTTGTTGCCGCAATGTCGTCGACGAGCTTGTCGACCCGGTGGGCAATTTTGGTTTTATCAATCAAGATTTCTTTTACATCGTGCGCTCGCATGGGGTAGCCTCCGCGTTTTCAATAAAAGTAGAGTAATTACGGAAGGTTTCAATATGAAAGTACGTACACGATTTGCACCGAGCCCCACGGGGAATGTCCATATTGGAAATATGCGCGCGGCCATTTATAATTGGCTCTTCGCTCGTCATCATGGCGGCGAGTTTTTGCTTCGTGTGGAAGATACGGATCGCGAGCGCTCCACCCCCGAGGCCATTCAAACTCTGCTCGATGCCATGGACTGGCTCAAACTTGATGTTGATGGTGAACCGCTCTACCAAAGCACCCGAATGGATGCTCATCTCGAAGCGGCGGAATTGTTGCTCTCCAAAGGCCTTGCTTATAAAGAAGACAAGGGCGGATTGGGGAAGGGCGAGTGCATCATTTTTAAAATGCCCGGCGTTGGCTCTTCGTTCGACGATGGCATTAAAGGCACGCTTGCGAAGGCCGCCGAAAATATGCAGGATTTTGTGATTGTCCGTTCCAACGGAACGCCGGTTTTTCATTTGGCCAATGTGCTTGATGATATTGAACAGGGCGTAACTCATGTGATCCGCGGCGACGACCATATTGAAAACACCTATCGTCACATTGCGCTCTATCAAGCGCTTGGAGCCGATGTACCGAACTTGGCCCATTTACCCATGATTGTGAATGCGCAGGGCAAGCCCTATTCCAAACGCGATGGCGATGCTTTCGTTGGAGATTTCCGCGAAAAAGGATTTTTAGGCGATGCGCTCTTTAACTATCTCGCACTGCTTGGTTGGTCGCCTGGCGATGATCGCGAGGTGATGACGCGCGACGAAATGGTGGCGGCTTTTGATCTGGCCCGCTGCCAATCATCGGCCGCGCAGGTCGATATGAAGAAGCTGACCTGGATGAACGGCGAATATATGCGAAAGCTCCCCGTCGCTGATTTTGAAGTTACAGCATTTAGCGAACTCGAAAAGGCCGGCATTTCGGCCGATCCGGATTATGCCAAGCAGGTATTTGGTCTGATCCGCGAGCGCGTGAAAACCGTCGCCGAGATTGCTCCAATGGTGGGCTATTTCTTTGCCGAAGATTTTGACTATAATGAAAAAGCCGTGCGCAAAAAACTGCAGAAAGACGGCGTTGCGGACACGCTGAAAAAGGTTGCCGGAAAATTCGAAGCCTTGGATGTTTTCGATGAAGCTAGCGTGGATAAAGTCCTTCACGATTTTGTTGAAGAATCAGGACTCGGTTTCGGTGCCGTGATGGCCCCCGTACGAATCGCCGTTTCCGGTGTTCAATCCGGCCCCGATCTATTCCCCGTGCTTGCCGTACTCGGTCGTGATCGGGTGCTCGCCAGAATCGCAAAAACGATCGAACAGTTTTTGGCGTAATTCCCACGGAAAAAGAGTTGAGCACCTCCAGAAACCTGGAGTGCCTAAACTAGGCGCGGTTTTGGATTCGACCGGCCGGAACGTTCAGACGCATATAGAGAAAATCTTTAAACGTCTGTTCATACGGCTGCATTTCCAAGGCCTTTTTCATGCAAAGCAACCACGCCTCTTTTTCGGCCGATCCAATGGCTAGATGTCCGTGTGCTGGGCCGAGCGCGAGCGGGCCATACTTCTCTTCATACAGCCCCGGTCCGTTCATATAGCCGCATAAAAAACGAGCCAGCTTTTCGCGCGACACGGTTAAATCGGTCGGGTGCATATGCAGGATTTTTCGCGATTCCTTCAGGGCTGCCATCTGATCATAAAAATCGTTCGACAGTTGGGTGATGCCCGCCACGCCCCCAGCGAGTTGGAATTGGTTATCGCCTTCGCGGTAGTGTGCATATAGTTGTTCTAAATCGGTTGTCATAAATTCCTCACTAAATTAGTACTATATACCTGCCTGGCTTTTAGAAAGCCAGTCTAGGCCGGTTTTTTTATTCCAGCACTTGCAACGCGAGGTCAACAATCCCGAAGGGGGCGCTAACTTGAAATCCGGCAACGCGGTCGTCAATGGCCCCGCAAATTTCGCGGGCAATTTCGATGCCGAGTTTACGTCCGTCTTCTTTGGTTTTGGCATGGCTCATCCGTTCAAGAATCGAGTCCGGAACTTCCACGCCCGGCACTTCATTCGCCAGAAATTCGGCATTGCGGAACGAGACCAACGGCCAGACCCCGGCAACAACCGGAATAGAGCCCCCGCGTGCATCTGCAGCATCGAGGAAGCGCAACAGCGCATCGGGATCAAAGATCGGCTGGGTAATGGAATATTCCGCGCCGGCATTGATCTTGTTCAGATAATGCTGCAACTCGCGCTCGGGTTCCACCGCGCAGGGGTTGGCACCCACGCCAATCAAAATGCCCGTCGGCGGATTGATCGGGTTGCCGCCCACATCCATGCCGTGGTTGAGGTTGGTCACGACCTGCGTCAGCCCAACCGCATCCACATCAAAAACGGCCGTGGAATCTGGATAGTCGCCGAGTTTGGGCGGATCGCCCGTAATGATGAGATAGTTTCGTAGCCCGCCCGCGTAGCCACCGAGCAAGTCCGACTGCATGCCAATCAGAT
>JAUUYK010000030.1 GCA_030588285.1 Kiritimatiellales bacterium | reverse complement strand
TGTTTTGCGGCCGCGGCGATTTCGGTGCGCGATCCATAGCTTAGCGCAATAATAAACGTATGGTCGGTATAGTGCGCGGTGGCATCCATGGTTTTTTTCAACCGTAGGCGGACGGGCAGGGGCAGGCGATCGAACTGACCCATCACTTTAAGCCGAATATGATGGTCGTGAAGCTCCTGTTCGTAGGCGTTGAGCGAGCTGACGAGTAGTTTCATCAACCCATCAACTTCCTTCGCTGGGCGCTTCCAGTTTTCGGTGCTGAAAGCATAGACGGTGATATATTCGACCCCAGCTTGGGCGGCGGCGCGCAAAATGGCGCGAACCGATTGTGCCCCTTCTTTATGTCCGTCGATCCGTGAAAGTCCACGCTCCTTCGCCCAGCGCCCGTTGCTGTCCATAATGAGGGCAACGTGCTGGGGTATTTTTTCCAGACTCTGGAGGTCGACACGCATTGGCGAAGGTTAGCGATCGAGCTGGAGTGTGCTGGAACGTTTGGGGCCAACGGAGAGAATGGATACTTTCACGCCGGTAAGTTCTTCCAGATATACGATGTATTTTTGAGCGAGTTCGGGCAACTCTTCCCACGTGGTGCATTCGGTGGTCGGGGTATTCCATCCCTGAATTTCTTCATAGATTGGGACGCAGCGTTCGAGCTTACGAATGCTGGAAGGCACGGTGGTGATGCGTTCGCCGTCCACTTCGTAGGCCACGCAAACTTTGATGGTTTCGACGGCATCGAGCACGTCGAGTTTCATGAGCGCCCATTCGTTAATTCCGCCAATCATGGCGGCATAGCGGGCCACTACGCCATCGAACCAACCGCAACGCCGTGCCCGGCCGGTGGTGGCGCCAAACTCGTTGCCAATTTCGGCAATGTGTGCGCCCATATCATCATGAAGTTCAGTCGGGAAGGGACCGCCACCCACCCGAGTGGTGTAGGCTTTTACAATGCCGACAACCCGATCAATTGCATTCGGTGGAACGCCGGATCCCGATGGAGCACCGCCTGCGCCGGTGTTGGATGAAGTGACGTACGGGTAGCTCCCAAAGTCGATGTCGAGCATCACGCCTTGTGCGCCTTCGAAGAGGATTTCGTCGTCATTTTTAACGGCTTCGTGTAGCAGTGGAATGGTGTCGCAAATAAATGGACGGAGATAATCTGCCGCTTCTTTAATATCCGAAATCAGCGTGTCGATATTGAGCGGTTCGGCGCCCATCGAGATGAGAATATCATTTTTCTTTTCGGCCTGTACCCGAACGAGATCGGTAAAGTCGTCTTCTAAAATATCGCTGAGGCGTAGGCCGGTGCGATCGGCTTTATCAATGTAAGCGGGGCCAATGCCACGTTTGGTGGTTCCAATCTTTTTGCCGCTCGATAGATTGCCTTCTTTCGCGCCGTCGAGTTCTTTGTGGTATTGCAGAACCATGTGCGCGCGGTCGGAGATGAATAGGCGACCGTCGAGTTTAATGCCGCGCTTAACCAGATCGGTCAGCTCGCTGGTTAGGCCAATCAGGTCGACCACGAGGCCGTTGCCGATTACGCACTTGCAGTTTTCGCGCAGGATGCCGGAGGGGGTGAGATGAAGAACATATTTCTGGTCGCCGATTTCAACGGTGTGTCCTGCATTATTTCCGCCCTGATAGCGGACGACCCAGTCCGCGTTCGCGGTGAGTACATCGATGATTTTCCCTTTACCTTCGTCGCCCCACTGCGACCCGATCAATATTGTCTTCGACATATGTTTAGCCCTGATTTTAGCGTTGCGTCTGTGAAAAAAAGAAGCCCTTTCACAAGGACTCTTATGAAGCGGAGAAAGTAGAGAAACCCGTTGTCGCCGTCAAGTATTCCCGAAGTCATATGTGGCCGAATTATAAAGAGGTATAAAAATTTTCATTTTTGAAGCAGGCATAGTATCCTGCGCGCATTGAAACCCCGTTTGTGACGGATTCATGAAACCCTAAAAAAAGGAGAAGCCCATGTTTCTCGAAGTATACGCAGTTAATCTAAACAACTACACCAAAGATACTGACGATTCCAAAAAGCCCGAAAATCGGCGGCTCGTCGAAATGACTGGCGTTCGCATCCGTTCATCCGACAAGTTCACGGACCGCGCGGAAGTCATTATGCCCAATGGCGAAGTGCTACTCGCCGCCGGAAGCTATGAAGATCTGGTGAATCGCCTGATCGTTGCCGCCGAGTCTACCCACGTTGCACGGATCTAACGAGTTGCTGCGATCGTAGAGGTGAAAGGTCAGCCTATTGGCTGGCCTTTTTTTGCCTAGTTATAAAAAAGGGGTGTAAGCGACCGAGAATCGACCCCCTCTCCAGATTTGTGGATGAAATAAGGCTGCCGACTCCGCTTAACCCAGGGGTCGGTAATCTTTCACATAAATCAAAATTTAAAGGTGGTACTGGCGGTCGAGCCGGTCGATTTACGAAAGAGTTTTGACGGCCTCCACTCTTCATGCCACGGTTCTGCCTCTTGCTGGTTCCATTTTTTTATACGGTCTTTTTGATGCTCTTTTTTCGCTTCAATTTTTTTCTACTTTTTCTCTTCTTGGGTTAGGTTGTCCCACCATGTGTTGTAATCATTTCGATAGGATTTATCACTCAGCCGAGGAATATCCAGATCTAACTCCTCAATCAACACTGTCATAACCTTTTGAACCTCTAGATCAGACTACTCATCATTTCTTAGCATGCAGAATGCTGTGAAGTATGCTTCTTGATGCGTAACGTTTTTAATTTTTATGGCGGTAATTTCACCGCTCAATGATTGATAGATTAAATATCTAATTCTACTTGGGGCAACTGAACACTTATTTGTGAGATTGGGATGAAATGCATTATTGATAAACTCGACAACGAAATCTGTCATGTTCCTCTGAAGGCATCCCTCTCTTTTAGTTTTTTATCTAATTCAATCCTGCTCTCGGCTAGTGAATAGAGCGAATCTGGATTTTTAGGGGGTACGCGAGCGAACAGAGGGAGTTTCTTTCCAGTTGAGCACGGGAGCTATAGAGAAAACTTGGAAGGTTAAAATATAGAGTTTGCTAGCTATTTTTTTAGCGCGTTTCGGATGGCGGTGAGATCGCGTTTTATTTGTTTTTTGAGGGCTTCGGCATCGTCAAAAACCTGGTCGCCTCGAATGTATTCAATATAGCTGACTTCAACGTGCTGGCCGTAGAGATCGATTTCGGTTTCGTCGAGCAGGTGAACTTCGAGCACCTGTGGTTCATTTTCGTGGAAGGTGCCGCGATGACCGATGTAGGCGGCAGCGTTGTGGTGCAGGTTTCCAATGCGGAGTTTTGCGGCATAGATTCCGCGGGGGGGCAGCATGTCATTTTCGGGGTCGATATTGGCCGTGGGATAGCCCAATTTCCGGCCGATTTTTTCGCCGTGTTCAACGATGCCAATGGTGCTGATTGGCCGACCGAGCATGCTTGTGGCACTGGAGAGGTGGCCCAATTTTACGGCCTCGCGAATGCGGGTGCTGGAGACGCGTTCATTCTTCCAGCAAACGGGAGGGTGGGCCGAGAAAAATAGGTTATGCTTGCCGCAGAGTTGGGTGAGTAGTTCGGCGGTGCCGGAACGGTTGCGCCCGAACGACCAGTCTTCGCCCACAGAAATTCCGGCAAGCCCGGGGATGTGTCGGCGGAGGTCGTTGAAAAAATCGAGCGGCTCTTGTTTCATGAAGTCGAGGGTGAAGGGCTGGAGAATGCAACCGCCGACGCCGATTTCTTGCAGCTGGCGCGATTGCTGTTGTGTCGTAAAAATTAACGCGGGTGCGCGGTCCGGGCTGAGTACTTTGGCGGGGTGGGGGTCGAAGGTGAAAACCCACGCTTCGCCGCCGATGGCGCGAGCTCGGTCGATGGCCACTTGGATGACGGCGGTGTGGCCAATGTGCAGGCCGTCGAAACATCCAGCGGCTAAAATGACGGGGGTGGTTGAATCGGAGAACTCGGCTAGTGAATGAATTATTTTCATGCGTTTAATTCATCGAGGAGAATCATTTTTTCGCCGATAGTTTCGCGGTCACAGGCGAGGATTTCATCCATGGAGTAGGCGTTATTCAGATTCAGTGGGCCAGACTCGGTGCGGCAGAGGGCATCGAGACTGCCACCGACGCCGAGGTCATTGCCCAGATCGTGGGCAAGGGTGCGGACATAGGTGCCTTTAGTGCTTTTTACGCGGAAGCGCACGGTCGGGTTGGTGAATTCTAGAATCTCAAAACTGAAGACGTGGATTTTGCGCGGCTCACGTTCGATCTCAATTCCTTTGCGCGCCAGCTTATAGAGGGCTACGCCATCTTTTTTGATGGCAGAAACCATCGGTGGAATTTGTTCGATGTCGCCGAGATAGTTTTGTAGGGCGTCCTCGATGTTTTCGCGGGTGATATGTGAGGCGTCTTTTTCTGCGAGGATTTCACCGTCGGCATCTTGCGAGTTGGTGGTGACGCCTAGGCGGATTACCCCTTCGTAGGTTTTGTCGCCGGTCATGATGCGGTCGGAAAGTTTGGTGCCTTTTCCAATGAGCAACACGAGCAGTCCAGTTGCGAGGGGATCGAGCGTGCCCCCGTGGCCAACTTTACTAAATTTAAAGTGGTTGCGGATTTTGGCGACGACATCGTGGGAGGTCCATTCGGTCGGTTTGTTGATGAGCAGGATGCCATCGAAGGGATCGGGCTCGCGTTTGCGTCCTTTGCGGTGTCTCATGATTTCTTTTTGTTATCGTTAAAAATTTCAGGATTTTCGCGTTCCATATCGGCGAGTAGCGAGAGGATGTTGTCGCCGCCTTCGAGCGATTCATCGAGGATGATGTGGAGGCGCGGGGTGTATTTAAGCTTCACTCGCTTAATCATCATTTTAATGATTTCCTGCCGATGGCGGTTGAGGTAGCTAATCATCTTGTCGCGTTCATCTTCATGCCTAAAAATAGAGATGAAGACGTTGGCATCACGCAGGTCAGAGGCGCATTCAACGCGGGTGACGGTGAGGGATGCGGCATCGAAATCGGATGCGACGTAGTTGCGGTATAAATCCTCCGCAATTTCTCGTTTTAATAATTCATTGACCCGGACTAAGCGTGGTGTTCCCATAATATTTCCTCGAAAAGCGCGATACTATAGGCTAGATGCCGCGGAAAACCGTAAAAAACTGGAACTATTTTCTCTGTGGTTTCCAGACGCGGACTTTTTTTTGTTCGCGGCCCCATTTAAGGGCTTTTTTGTGGGAGGAGTGGTAGAGGTCGATATGCAGGCCTTTGATGCCCCCCCCGATGTCTTCGACGCGCCCCCAGCCGTAGTCGGGAATATGCATAATGGTGCCGAAGGGGTAGTGGCGCGTGTCGGCGGCGATGGTTCCCCAGTCGGCTACGGTGCCGCTGGCGGTAATGCCGACGGCTTTGGGCCGGCCTTTGTTGGGGCCATATGCCACGACCGGTTTAAATTTCCAGTTGCGTTTCCAGCCGCAGCATTTTTCGCATTTGCAATAGCCGGTGGTTTCCAGGGTGATGATTTCTGGCTTTTGGCTCCGCGGAACGCGATACCGTCGGCTGGTGGCGCAACCACTCAATAGTGCGACCATAAAAAGGAATAGAATGGTATTTTTCATGAATAAATATCTCCTGACCAGATGGTCTCGAGGCCGTCGATAGTTTGGAGTAGGAGCTCGCCGTGATCACCAAATCCGGCGAGAGTCCCCCTTTTTTTAATATCGCCGTCATGCACGGTTAATGGTTTTCCAATGGGCCCAGCCTTTTCCGTCCAACCGTGTCGGAGGGCGGAAAAGCCACCTTTTTCCCATTCGACGATCCAGTAGTCAAGCAATGGGAGGAGTTGGTCTAAGATTTTATTTAAAGGGTGAGCCTGCCCGCTTTCTATGAGTATGGAGGTGGCGGGGCGGTCGATGGCGGCGGCTTCTGCGGTTGGCATATTTACATTAAGTCCAATGCCAATGATGATGCCGGAGCGGTTGAATGCGGTCGATTCAACGCGTTCGGAGAGAATGCCGCAAATCTTCCCCCCCCCAACCAATACGTCGTTTGGCCATTTTGCGGTGGCGGGAATGCGCATTGAATTGAGCTGTTCGGTCACCGCTAACGTGGCGGCCATGGTCAAGGAGGGGACAGCAATTAATTCGGCAGCGGTTTCGATAAATAGGGAAAAACATAAATTGGTGTCGGGGGAGGAGAGCCATTTTCGTTTCATTCGGCCTCGTCCGGCGGTTTGCTCGCGCGCAGCGATAATAGAACCGCTGGGGAGTTTCGGGTCGTGACAAAAACGATCATGCAGGCAGGTGTTTGTTGAGTTCAATTTGTCGAACCATTCAATGTTGAAATCCATGGGGGTGGTTTTCCTATTTAGATGCTGTTTAAAGAGTTGGCGCGATCGGAAATTCTTATTTTTCACTAGCCATATAATTTCATTGTCCGTATAAAAATAGATCATTATACGTAAATAAATGGAGACTATAGGAAATGGAACTTCTCATGCAAGGCGTTGTCCTGATGGTTATTGGTATGGCAACGGTATTTAGCTTTCTCGTATTGCTTATTCTAGCGATGAACGGATCGGCCGCATTCTTCGATAAGTTTGCATATTTATTTCCGAAAGATGAACCTGTGGTAGCGCAGAAGGTTGCAATGGATTCGGTTGCGGAAGTTGCAGTAGCCCTCGCGGCGATTCGTGCAAAACGCGGATAAAATTAGACTAATCAAACAGGAGAATTATTGTGGCTAAAAAAACCATTCATATCATGAACACCGCATTTCGTGACGGCTTCCAGTCTGTTTATGGAGCGCGCGTATTAACCGAAGATTTCCTCCCTGCCGTTAAGGTCTGTGTAGAAGCAGGACAAACTCATTTCGAAGCCGGTGGCGGTGCGCGTTTCCAAGCCCCCTTTTTCTATTGCAACGAATCTGCCTTCGATATGATGGATCGCTTCCGCGAAACCGTTGGACCTGATGCCGACCTGCAAACTCTGTCGCGCGGCATTAACGTGGTAAGCCTCGATTCGCAGTCGCGCGATATCATCGACCTGCATGCCAAAATGTTCAAAAAACACGGCATGACCACCATTCGGAACTTCGACGCCCTTAACGACGTTAACAACCTGATCGACTCCGGTAAATCCATCACCAACCATGGTCTGAACCACGAAGTAGTGGTCACCATGATGGAACTACCACCCGGTTGTTCCGGCGCGCACGATGTTGAATTCTACATCAAGACCCTGCAAAACATTCTCGACGCTGAAATTCCATTCACCAGCGTCTGTTTCAAAGATGCTTCAGGAACCGCCGTCCCCAAAAAAGTATATGACACGATCAAGGCCGCTCGTAAAATGCTGCCTGGCAACACCAAGATTGCCTTCCATTCCCATGAAACTGCCGGGATCGCTACGGTCGGCTATATCGCCGCCATTAAAGCCGGCGCCGATCAAGTCGACTGCTCGCTTGCTCCAGCCTCTGGCGGAACCTGTCAGCCGGATGTCGCCACACTTTGGCACGCGCTGCGTGGTGAAGACTACGAGCTGGATGTTGACATCGACAAAATGATGTATGCCTCTACCGTCTTCAAAGAATGCATGAGTGACTATGTAATTCCGCCGGAAGCCCTCTCGATTGAACCGATGATTCCATGGTCGCCGATGCCTGGTGGCGCATTGACCGCCAACACGCAGATGATGCGCGACAACAACCTGATGGACAAATACGAAGACTGCATCAAAGCGATGAGCGAAGTGGTTCGTCGCGGTGGATTTGCAACATCGGTTACGCCGGTTTCGCAGTTCTACTTCCAACAGGCATTCAACAACGTGATGTTCGGCCCGTGGGAAAAATTTGCAGATGGCTACGGTAAAATGATTCTCGGTTACTTCGGTAAAACCCCAACCGAACCTGATGCGGAACTCGTTAAACTGGCCTCCGAAAAGATGGGACTTGAACCCACCACCGCAAATCCCGTAGACCTCAACGATGCCAACCCGAAAAAAGGTGTGGCCGCCGCGAAGAAGAGACTCGACGAAGCCGGAATTACCGATCACTGCGACGAAAATGTATTCATCTCTTCCTGTTGCGAACAGAAGGGAATCGACTTCCTGCTCGGTAAAGCAAAAATCAACGGCGTCCGTAAGAAATCGCTCATGCCAGCCGATGTTCCGGCTGCGGAAGCGGGTGGCGACGGAGCATACTCTGTAACCGTGAACGGCAAAACACTTGCTGTTAATGTTCAAGGCGACAAAGCAACGGTCAATGGGA